>NZ_JBEYUS010000098.1:0-18165 GCF_040643635.1 Saccharopolyspora sp. NPDC047091 | reverse complement strand
GGCAGGCGCGCCGCTCGGGGCGCCGAGCGGCGCGGGTCAGGGGGCGCCCCGAGCGGCGCGGCTCAGAGGGCGCCGACGGCGCCGGGTCAGGCCTTCGAGCCGAGCGGCTCGGACCGGCCGTGAGATCCGCGACCGCCCTGGCGAGGCGCGTCCGCAGACCTCACCCGCGCCACCCGGACCCACTCCCCCGCGCCACCCGGCGGTCTCGACGTCCCGGCGGATCCGTTGCGCCGGCGCGGAATCACCGAAGATCCCGACACCGCCGATGCCGAGCAGGTGACCGAGTGCGTCCGGCGCACCGCGGTACCGACGCCCCGCCGCACCCGCCACCTCTGCCCAGGCGGCCACGCCACCGACCATCCGCTCCCCCGTCGCGGCTCCGGCAGCCGCTCCCCCACCGCGATCCGGACATCCACGTCACCGGCATCCGCGCCGTCCACCGCGCGCCAGGCATCCACGTCCCCGGTCGCGCGCAGCAGGTGCGGCTCCGCGGTGCCGACGAGCCGCACCGCCTCGGCCGGCCGCAGCGGCGTGGCCGGCGACGTCCCGCGGCTCGATGCGGGCGCACCGGACCTGGCGCGCCGCCGACCGGACTGGCTCGCCCACCCCGGACGTCTCGCCCCGGCGACCGCGAGCCCAGCGCGCCGGACGTTCCCCCGCGAACGGGCGGGTTCGCCGACCCGCGGGCTCCGCCCCGCTCCTCAGCCGGTTCCGGGTTCCTTCCCGAACATTGGTTTCACTCGACACTGAAGCAATTGCTCTGTTCGATGCCACCGGCGCGCGGCTCACCCCAGGTGAACGGCCCGGATCACCGGGAACCGCTCACCTGGCGGGTGGCGCCGATCAGGGCCTGCGGTCGCGGAAGGTGCGGCGCAGGTCGTCCACCCAGGCGGTGGGGTTCTCCCACGGGATGAAGTGCCCGCCGCGATCGTGCGCGGTGACGTTCACGTGGTTGAACCAGGCGCCCTGCGGCCCCTCCTCGAACGCCCGGACCCGCTCGGCGGCGGTGCGGATGCCCGGCGGGTTCTCGTAGCCGACGAAGGTGAGCCCGACCGGCGCCTGCACCACCGGCTTCCGGTCGTGGGCGGGAGTCCACGGGTACCGGTTGGCGTTGGCGTAGTAGCGCAGCGACGTGCCGATCGAGTTCGTCGCCCAGTAGATCGTGGCGTGCGTGAGCAGCTCGTCCCTGGTGAACACCGATTCGAGCGCACCACCGTTGTCGCTCCACGAGTTCCACCGCTCCAGCAGCCACGCGAGCAGCCCGGCCGGTGAATCGCTCAGCCCGTGCGCCAGGGTCGCGCCGTCGAGCACGTGCACGGCGAGGTGCGAGGCCGAGCGGCGGTCCAGCTCCACGATCCGGTCCCGCACCTCGGCGGGCTGGTCGTCGGTGAGCGGCCGGTTGCGCGCGAAGTCCCAGGCGCGCGGGCCGGTGAAGAAGTCCAACGGCAGCCCGGAACCGATGTGGATGCCGTACAGCTCGTCGGCGTACTTGTGCCCGAGCTGGCTGGACACGATGCCGCCGATGTCGCAGCCCCCGGCGGCGTACTTCTCGTGCCCCAGCACCTCGGTCATCAGGACGTGCCAGAGGTCGGCGACCTTCCAGAAGTTCACGTCGGGAAAACCGGTCAGCGGCCCGGGGAACCCGAAGCCGGGCAGCGACGGCACGATCACCTCGAACGCGTCCGCCGGGTCACCGCCGAACGCGGCCGGGTCGGCGAGCGGGTCGATCACCTTCGACCAGTGCCAGAACGTCCACGGCCAGCCGTGGGTGAGGATCAGCGGGATCGGGCGTGGCCCGCGGCCCGGTTTGCGCATGAAGTGCACCGGCACTCCGGCGACGGTCACCTGGTAGTGCCCATAGGAGTTGATCGCGGCCTCCGCGGCCCGCCAGTCGTAGCCGTCGCGCCAGTGCTCGACCAGCTCGCGCAGGTAGCCGGCGGGGACGCCGTAGGACCAGTCCGCGTTCCCCTCGTCCAGCGGCGATCTGGTCGCGGCGAGGCGGGCGCGGAGGTCGTCGAGCACCTCGCCCGGCACGTGGATCGGGTCCGGTTCCAGTGGGAAGGGGCGCGCGGTGGTCATCAAGTGGTCCTCACTCGGCAGGGGGTCGGTCCGCGGAGCCGGTGCCGAGCGCCGACGCGGTGTGCGCGCGGCGCTGCGGCACCGGCGCGAACGTTCGGGCTGTGCGCAGTGAGACTTCCACGCCTCCCGCGCGGGCGACAGCGGCCGAGTGGCCCGCACGCCGCGGCGCGATGCCGGATTCCGGGTGGGCAGCGCGCCGAAGCTCGCGCCTCCGGCCGGTGAGCTGTTCTGATGGGGGCATGACAGAGCTGCGCACCCTGGGTTCCTCCGACCTCGCCGTGTCCCGCCTCTGCTTGGGCGGCAACGTGTTCGGCTGGACCGCCGACGCGACCGAGTCCTTCGCCGTCCTCGACGGCTACACCGCCGCGGGCGGCAACTTCATCGACACCGCCGACTCGTACATGACCAGACCGGACAACGAGCCCGGGCAGTCCGAGCGGATCATCGGCGACTGGCTCGCCTCCCGCGGCAACCGGGACGAGGTGGTCGTCGCGACGAAGGTCAGCAACCACCCGGACTTCCGGGGGCTCGCGCCCGACACCATCAAGGGCGCGGCGGAGGCCTCGCTGCGGCGGCTGGGCACCGACCGGATCGACCTGTACTACACGCACTTCGACGACGAGTCGGTGCCGGTGTCGGACATCATCACCGCGCTCGACGAGCTGGTGCGGGCGGGCAAGGTCCGCGCGATCGCCGCCTCCAACATCAGCCCGCAGCGGCTCGCCGACTCGCTGGAGTTCTCCGAGCGGGAGGGGCTGGCCCGCTACGTCGCGCTGCAACCGCACTACAACCTGGTCTCCCGGGACACCTACGAGGGCGAGCGGCGGGACCTCGTGGAACGCGCCGGGCTCGGCTGCGTGCCGTACTTCGCGCTCGCCTCCGGGTTCCTCACCGGCAAGTACCGGCCGGGGAAGGACGTGGACAGCGTGCGCAGCGAACCGCGGCTGGCCGGGCGGTACGCGGACGACGAGCGCGGCGCACGGGTGCTCGCCGCGCTGGACGAGGTCGCCGCGGCGCGGGGTGCGGCGCACGCGACGGTGGCGCTCGCGTGGCTGGCGCAGCAGCCGACGGTGGTCGCGCCGATCGCGTCCGCCCGCAGCACCGAGCAGCTGCCCGCGCTGCTGGCGATGCACGACCTGACCCTCACCGCCGAGGAGCTGCGCGCCCTGGACGCGGCCTCCGCCTGACGCGCACCACACCGAGGTGAATGGCCCATCCGCCCAGCCACGTTGGTCGAATGGGCCATTCACCTCAGGCGGGGGTGCTGCCGATCACCGCCACCCGAACCCCCGAACGGACCAGCGGCGCATACGATCACCCCCGGCCCGACGAATGCGACCGATCCGAACGGGAATCCGAACATGAGCGAGCACGACCACGCCGACGGCCTGGCGCACCCGCGCGTGCCGATGACCGGGCGCGACCCGGAGGAGGGCGGCCGCGTCGCCTCCCCGCTGGAGCTGCTGTTCGACCTGACCTTCGTGGTCGCCGTCGGCACCGCGGCCTCCTACTTCGCCGAGACCATCGCGGAAGGCCACGTGCTGCCCGCGATCGGCGCCTTCGTGCTGGCGATGTTCGCGATCGGCGTCGCGTGGATCAGCTTCAGCTGGTTCGCGTCCGCCTTCGACACCGACGACTGGCTGTACCGGGCGCTGACGATGCTGCAGATGGTCGGCGTGGTCGTCTTCGCCCTCGGCCTGCCCGCGATGTTCACCGGCCTCGCCGAGGGAGATCACCTGGAAGTGCGGGTGATGGTGCTCGGCTACGTCGTGATGCGGGTCGCGATGGTCCTCCAGTGGTGGCGGGCGGCCCGCGAGTCCCCCGAGTACCGGTCGGTGGCGTTCGCGAACATCCGCTGGACGATCATCGCCCAGGTCGGCTGGGTGGTGATCGCGTTCCTCGAACTGCCGATCGGCGCCGGTCTCGCCGCGTTCACCGCGTTCGGACTGCTGGAACTGGCGCTGCCCGTGTTCGCCCAGGGCCGGGCGAACGGGACGCCGTGGCACCCGCACCACATGGCGGAGCGCTACAGCCTGTTCGCGATCATCACGCTCGGCGAGGGCGTGGTCGGGACCATCGCCTCCTCCAGCGGACTGCTCGGCGGCGGCAGCGGGATGAACTGGAGCGGCGACGCGATCGCCGTGGTCGTCGCCGGGGTCGGGCTCACCTTCGGCATGTGGTGGGTGTACTTCGCGGTGCCGTTCGGGGAGATCCTGGACCGGCGGCGCGGCCACGGGTACCTGTTCGGCTACGGGCACGTCCTGGTGTTCGCCGGGATCGCCGGGGCCGGGGCCGGGCTGCACCTGGCCGGGCTCCAGCTGGAGCACCACTCGACGGTCGGCAACGGCACGGTGGTGCTGGCGCTGGCCGTCCCCGTCGGGCTGTACCTGCTGATGGTCTACCTGCTGCACGAGGTGCTGCTGGCGCAGGTGGACCGGCTGCACCTGCTGCTGATCGCGATCACCCTCGCGGTGCTGGCGGCGGCGGTGCTGCTGGCCGCGGCGGGCGTGGGGATCTCGGTGTGCCTGCTGGTGGTGATGCTCGCGCCGTGGGTCACCGTGGTCGGCTACGAGACGATCGGGCACCGGCACCAGCGCAGCGCCCTGGACGGGCTGCGGCAGCGGTGATCGCTCGCCGGTGACCCCGGAACTCCGGTGCCGCGGCCCGCTCAGCCGGTGCGGTCGGCGCCGTCGAACGGCAGGCCGCGAGCGAGCACCGCGGTGCCCGCGAGCCCGATGGCGGTGGCGAGCAGCACGCCCGCCGCGCCGACCCCGCTGGCGACGAGGCCGACCGCGCCGGGCAGCACGACCTGTCCGGCGCGATTCCCGGTGAGCCGCAACGACATCGCGCGCCCGCGCAGGCCGGGCGGGGTGGATTCGGCGAGCCACGACATGGTCAGCGGCTGCCCCACGCCGAGCCCGAGCCCGGCGAGCAGCACCGCCACGGCCAGCGCCCACACCGGCACCGGTGCGGCGGTGACCGCGAGCCCCACCGCGGCGGCGGTGATGCTCAGCACCAGCAGCTTCCGGCGGCCCAGCAGCCGGGTGGTGCTGCCGAGGAAGAACCGGGACACCATCGAGGCCACCGCCCGCAGCCCCAGCAGGGCGCCGACCACGCCGGAGGCGATGTGCCGCTCCGCGCCGAGCGCGGGCAGGTACACCACCGACAGGTCCACCGCCGCCAGCACCACGCAGCTCGTGCACAGCGCGGGCAGCAGGCCGGGCAGCCGCAGCAAGCCCCGCACCCCCGTCGAACCCTCCGCCGCGGGGCCGGTGGACGGCGCCCCGCTGGTGATCCCGAACGAGCACACCAGCAGCGCGACGGCGAGCGCCGTCGCCCCCCAGAAGATCGGCGTGGTGTCCGGGATCGCCGCCGCACCGCCGAACACGACGATCAGCAGCGGCCCGACGGCCTGCCCGAGCGAGGCGGCGAACGTGTAGTAGCCGAACGCCGCGTCCAGCCGCGCCGAGGACGTCATGTTCGCCACCAGCGCCTGCTGCCCGATCACCGAGCACAGGTGCGCGGTGCCCAGCAGCACGTTGCCCACCACGAGCCCCAGCACCGAGCCGCCGAGGGCCAGGAACGCCGCGCCCGCCGCGCACATCAGCACGCCGCCCGCGACCATCACCCGCCGCTCCCCCAGCCGGTCCACGATGTGCCCGGCGGGCAGCGCCAGCACCAGCGGGACCAGCGCGAAGCTGCCGGAGAGCACGCCCAGCCAGGACGCGGGCACGTCCAGCTCCAGCGCGCGGTAGGAGGTGGCGGGCCGCAGCACGAACGTGACGACCTGGGTCAGCACCGCGTGGACCAGCAGCACCCACACCCGCCGGTCGAGCTTCACGAGGCGCCGCCGTGCAGCAGGCTGCGCGCGGACCGGGCGCTGAGGCTGGCGTCGATGTGGCTGCGCATCAGCTCGGCCGCCGCGTCGGCGTCCCCGGCGATGACGTGCTCGGCGAGCAGCCGGTGCTCGTCGTCGCGCTCGTTGCGCTCCGCGGAGCTGCGGCCTTCGGCGAGCGCGTGCATCCGGTACCGGTCGGCCTTGTCCCACAGGCCTTCGAGCGCCTCGATGAGCAGGTCGTTGTGCGAGGCCCGGTAGATCGCGGCGTGGAACCGGCGCTGCTCGGCGAGCTGCTGCAGCGACGGGTCGTTCGGCAGGGCCCGCTGCTCGTCGACGGAGCGGCGGATCTCGACGATGTCGTCCTTGGTGCGGCGTTCCGCGGCGAGCGCGGCGGCCATCGGGTCCAGCACCCGCCGCAGCTCCACCAGGTCGCGGACCTCTTCGCCGCTGAGCTGGGTGACGCGGGCGTCGCGGTGCGCGTCGAGCTCCACGAACCGTTCCGTCATCAGCCTGCGCAGCGCCTCCCGCAGCGGGGTGGTGCTGATCCCGATGGTGCGGGCGAGCGTCGCCTGGTTGAGCACCGAGCCCGGCGGGAACTCGCCGGAGAGGATCTTCTCGCGCACGCTCACGTAGGCGTACTCGCTCTTGGTCATGCGCGCTGCAGCCGGTTCGTCCATGCACCCGCCCTTCGATCGCTTATAGCCTCGCACATCGGCGCGGCCGGATGCATCGAAGGTGTCATCGGCACAGGTGGTGACGTCGGCGACAGCGGGACCGGATCTCCTCGGACGCCGGATTCGACCCGACCGCCGACGGAGGTTATAAGCTAGGCGACGCTCACTTCGAGGCGTCCTTGCCGCGCTGCCAGAACAGCACCCCGCCCTGCGCGACGGCGGCGAGCGCCACGAGGCCGACGGCGAGCCCCGTCATCCAGGACCAGCCGACGTAGAACGCCAACCCGACCACCAGGGCGAGGACGATGAGCGTCCTGATCAGGAACAACGTCATGCTCCGCGTGCTCATCAGGACACCCCTCCCCGTTCCGGACCGGCGCCGCGCCGCCCCCGCGGAACCCTACCGACCGGCTGATCAGCGGTCGTACCGACCGGACTTGACCGCCCCCAGGAACGCCGCGAACCCCACCGCCGACGCGACCAGCACCGGAGACTCCGCACCGAGCTTGCTGTCCCGGAGGAGCGCCCGCCCGGGCACGTTCACCGCCACCTCCACGCAGTTTCCGCCGCTCTGCGAACGACTGCTCTTCCGCCACGTCGGCATAATCCGATCCACCATTGCCCACTCCCGTCCTCACAACACGATGTCCCCAGCGATGCTACGAACAAGATCAAGGGACTGGGAGGTCGACAGGGCGGAGGCACGCACTTCGTCGAAGAGGTAGTGACAGGCCTGCACTTCCGGGCGTTCGTCCACGACGTGACCGCCCAGCGGCGACTCGAGAAATGCCACATCCTCCCCCTCGTCGAACCGGAGGACGGTCAGCGATCCACTCTGGCAAGCGTAAGCGCCGACATTCAGGGGAAGGACCTGCAACAGAACGTTGGGGCGATCGGCCACCGCGATGAGATGCTCGAGCTGCGCCTGCATCACCGCCCACCCGCCGACCGGCCTTCGCAACGCTTCCTCCGCCACCACGGCTCGCAGCTCGAGCGGAGTCGACTCGTCAAGACGGCGCTGCCGTTCCATTCGAGCGGTGACCCGCGCGTCGATGTCCGGCGGGTTCGTCAGATAGCGGCGTAGTCCTTGGTCTGCAACAGCCCTGGGATGAGCATCGGCTCGAAGGTGAGCATTTCTCGAGCCTCCGACTCGAACGCGACGAACGGCGCAGCCCACACAGGAAGCCGATAGCTCTCCCACCAACCGCGCTGCGAGGCTTCCGGCCGCAGCTCCTCGAGTTGCACCCGAACCTCGGCTGACGCGTCGTAGATCTCGAGCAGCCGTCGAAGCTCATGAGCCTTGACGACCGATCTTCCCTTCTCCTGATGCCTGATCTTCGACTCCGAATAGCCGACCAGGTCAGCAGCGTCGTGCGGAGAAAGCCCCTTCGCTTCCCGAAGATTCCGCAGCCAAGACCCGAGTTGTCGACGCCTGGCAGTGGGTGCAACGGACACTCGTGATCCTCCGATTGAGCGATAGACGACCTGACGCGTCAGCCAATAGAGTCTGACGCGTCAACTCTGAGGACGATACAAGGGGGCAACTTGACGGATCAAGCTATCGGCCCACCGCAACGCCACTACTGGCGCCCGGCCGGGGACGGCCGCAGGCACGCGTTCCGGGGTTCGCGGTGGGACGGGCGGACGACGGAGACGACGTCGGTGTGCGGCGACGAGGTGACGTTGTCCGCCGACACCGACGAGACCACGTGGGTCGTCGCACCCAGCTGCCTCGACTGCAACGGCCTGCTGCTGCGGGAGAAGCGCGGCGGAGGCAGGCATGGATGATCGAGGGCTTCGCGGTCGATGCGACCGGGCTGGTGCACGTGGCGGAACTGCGCAGCGGCCGGACGCTGTGCGGTGCCGTTGTGCAGGCGGCGCGATCGGCGGCCCCGGCGGGCACCTGTGGGTCCTGTGTCGCGGAGACGCTGCTCAGCCGAACACGGCGAGCGGCCCGCGTCCCGCACCGGCCGAGCCTGGGGCCCGCGGCCCGGGCGGGCGCCGATGGCATCGTGTCCTGCGGTGTGCTGGAGGCGGCCTTCCCCGCGCCTGCGGCGGACATGTGCGCGGACCTCTGGACCTCGTCCGGGCCGAACATCCGGAGCTGACCGACCGATGTCCCCGTTGCCCGGCCGCGACCGGGCACGAGGGGCCGTGCCCGGACTGACCCCGCTCGACTTCGGGTCCGGTCCGCCGGGCTCGTGCGCACCTCCTGCACGCCGCGGCCTACCCCGATCCGGCCGCGCGACGGAGGGCGGGAATCCCGCACCTGCTCGCGCGGGTGCGGGATTCTCCGCGTCCGGACCGGGTTGCTCCGGGAGCGGGGTTCGGGGTGAGGTCGGGGGATGGTGGAAGTCGTGCTGCTCGAAGCGGACGTGGACGGCGGGCTCGTGGACGCGGTGGCGGAGTTGCTGGGGGCGCAGGTGCGGGCCGGGGCCGCGCTCGGGTGGGTCGAACCGCCACCGCGCGCGGAGATCGCCGAGCTGATCGGCTCGCTCGTCGCCGCCGGGCCCGGCGAGGCGGCGTGCGCGGTGGCCCGGGACGCGGGCGAGCTCGTCGGCTTCGGCTACTGGCGGCGCTACGCGCGGCCGACGCACCGCCCGCACGCGGACCTGGAGAAGCTCGCCGTCTCCCCCGCCGCCGGCGGGCGCGGGATCGGCCGGGCGCTGCTGCGCGCGCTGGTCGAGAGCGCCCGGGCGGCCGGGGTCGAACAGCTCACCCTCGACTTCCGCGGCGACAACCACGCCGCCGAGCACCTGTACCGCTCCGAGGGCTTCGTCGAGTGCGGGCGCCTCCCCGGCTTCGTCGCCCCGGCCGACGGCACCCGCCACGACAAGGTCCTGCACGTCAAGGACCTGCGCGGTCCGACCGGCTGAAAACCCCCTGGCACGAGCCGAGATCCCGCTACGCTGATCCACTGATCACGATCGTGGGGTGCGGCTGATCCAGGGGGAACAGCATGGCGGACGAGGACGAGGAGAACGACCGGAACGAGCGGCCGAAGTCCAGCGATGTCCCCTGGGCGGCGATCATCGGCTTCGCCGCGTCCGTGGCGACCGTGCTCGGCTTCCTCGGGTTCCAGAACGTCGGCGAGATCCGGGATTGGGTGGCGTCCGGGCCGAGCACGTCCGCCGCGCCGTCCTTCGACCGCTACGCCGCGGACACCTCGGAATCCGACGATGACCGGACGACCGAGGAATCGGAGACCACCGAAGCGTCCGAGAGCTCCGAGGAGACGACCACCGCGGAAACGACCTCCGACGAGGAGGAATCCGAATTCGACCCCGCCGACCTGGACGACGAGGACACCGACCCCACCCCGTTCACCCCGGCCGCGCTGCTCGTGAACTCGTTCACCACCGATCGCGGGACCACGTACGAGCTGGTCTCCGCGGGCGCGACGCCCTGCGGGCAGGCCTCCGGCACCAGCGAGGCCGTGCGGACCGCCCTGCACTCCTACCGCTGCGAGACCGCGATGAGCGGCGTCTACCTGGTCGACGACGACAGCGCGGGCGAGGACGCCCAGGTCCTCGTCTCGGTGCAGGTCATCCCGTTCGACACGGCCGCGGCCGCAGGCGGCGCCCGGGCGAGCATCAACGGGAACGGGAACGGGGACTTCGGCGTGTGGTGCCCCCGGTCCGGGATCGGCCGGCACGCCTGCTCGGCCGACTACACCGAAGCACGCAGGTACGGCTACCAGCGCATCGACCACCGCTACCTGATCGGCGTGTCGGCGGTGTACGCGAACCTGAGCACGACCAGGGACCCCGAGCCCTGGCTGATCGAGGCAGCGGCGGAAGGCGTGTCGGCGAACGGGCCGCAGCACGACGGCTGAACCGGATTCACCCACGACCGCAAGCAGCGCCCCGATTCGCAGCGGACATCGCAGCACCGTCGAATCGTGCGATGAACTTTCGCACCACATGCACGAAAACCGCAGTGGAACCGAAAAGCGCACCCCTGTTCCGCGACACGGCGCAATTTCCACGCCCGAACAGTCCCACACGACCGCCGAAGGGCTTAATCTCCGATTCGGGGGAATTCCACTGAGCTGGAGCCGCGATGAACGAGCAGAACCGACACCGCAACACCATGTCCGGCACCAGCGGCCGGACGGTCCAGGTCGGGGCCGTCCAAGGCGACCTGACCATCACCGACGGGCGGGCACGCCGCAGGCTGGCCGCGTGCGCGCCGCTCGCCGCCGTCGCCCTGGTGCTGGGCACATCCCCCGCGACCACGCCCGCACCCGCGCCACCGGCACCACCGCAGGCCGCGGAATCCAGTGCCCCGCCACCACCGTGGGAGGTGTCCTCGTCCGGGAGCGGCCACGGCGACACCGAGCTCTCCTCCCGCTCCGGCACGCCCGACGGACCGCACAGCAGGGCCGAGTGCGCCGGGTCCGGGGCGAACACGCAGTGCAAGGTCTCCTCCGGGGTGACCATCACCCCGCCGACACCGGGCGGATGAGTCGAGCGGCAGCAGACCCGGCCGGGCCGATTCACCCGTGGTGGCGCGAGGAATCCGGTGTGGAACGGGTTGCGGCGGGCGCGTTGAGGCTGCCGAGGAGCGCGAGGGCTTCGGCGGACGGGCTGCCCGGTTCGGCGCGGTAGACCATCAGCTGCTGGCCGGGGGCGCTGTGCACCGAGAACGTCTCGTAGCTCAACGCCATCTCCCCCACCTGCGGGTGGAAGAACCGCTTGGACTCGTGCGCCTTGCGCCGGACGTCGTGCCGGGCCCACAACCGGCGGAATTCGGCGCTGTGCAAGGACAACTCGCCGACCAGCTCCACCAGCCGGGGATCGTCGCGGTCGAGGGCCGCGGCCGCGTGCAGCCCGGCGACGGTGTTCTCCGCGATCCGCTCCCAGTCCAGGAAGAACCGGTGCGCGTCCGCGTCGAGGAAGACCATCCGCACCAGGTCACCGCTGTAGGTGTGCCCGCCGTAGAGGGCGGCGCCGAGCTCGTTGTCGGCGAGGACGGTGTAGTAACGGTCCAGCACGACCGCCGGGGTACCGGGCCAGGACTCCAGCAGCCGCAACAGGTTCGGGCTCACCCGCTCCGACCTCGACGGGCGCCGGACGGTGCCGGGCCGGGTGAGGCGGTGCAAGTGGGTCGTGGCCTCCGCGTCCAGGTGCAGCACCGTCGCCAGCGCGTCGATCACCTGCGGCGAGGGGTTGCGCTCCCGGCCCTGCTCCAGCCGCACGTAGTAGTCGGAGCTGACCCCGGCCAGCGAGGCGAGCTCTTCGCGGCGCAGCCCCGCGACCCGCCGCCTGCCGACCGCGGGCAGGTTCCAGTCCTCGGGCCGGACCTGGGCGCGCCGGGCGCGGAGGAACTCGCCGAGGGGGTTGTCGCCGTCCATGCCGTCCAGGCTAAGCGCATCCGGCGGCCGGAGGGTGGCCGCGGAACTCCTAGGCAGCGGCGGCGGGCACGGGAAAGGCGGGCCGTCCACCCCACCCGGGGAACGACCCGCCTTCCACCCTCCCCGACCCGATCTCAGGTGCGGGCGAGCCACTGCGCGGCGTCGCGCACGCCCGCCGCGGTGATCTGGTGCCCGCCAGGGTGCCAGTGGGTGGTGATCTCCGCACCACGAGCGGTCAGCGCCTCGACCAGCCCGTTCGCGGCGGCCAGCGGTGCCATCGGATCGTGCTGCCCGTTGCCGAGGAATACGCGGGTGCCGGTGAGGTCGTGTTCGGGCGCGTCCGGGACGGGCAGCATCGCGGCGAACAGCACCGCCTCGGTCAGCACGTCGGGCCGCAGCAGGGTCAGCGCGGCCGCGATGTTGGCGCCGTTGGAGAAACCGACCGCGACGAGCCGCCTGCCGCGCCAGCCGTAGGCGTCCACGGCCTCGGTGAGGAAATCGGCGAGCTGGTGGGTGCGGGCCACGACGTCCTCGGTGTCGAACACGCCCTCGGCGAGCCGCCGGAACCAGCGGGCCGCGCCGCCCTCGGACACCGGCCCGGCCGGGGCGAGCACCGGGGACCGCGGGCTGAGCTGCTCGGCCAGCCCGCGCAAGTCGCCCGGCGAGCCGCCGGTGCCGTGCAGCAGCACCAGGACCGGCGCGTCCGGATCGCCGTCGGCGTGCTCGTGCGGCAGGGACAGCGCGGTCACTCCGCCACCTCCGGGTTGTTCTCGGCCGGCAGGTCCAGCTTCGGCAGCATCCGGTCGATGTCCGCGCGCTTCGGCTCCAGCCACGGCGGCAGCTTCAGCGCGCGCCCCAGTTCCAGCAGCGGTTCGTCCGCGGTGAAGCCGGGTTCGTCGGTGGCGATCTCCAGCAGGGTGCCGCCGGGTTCGCGGAAGTAGATGGAGCGGAAGTACTGCCGGTCCAGGATGGACGTGACGTTCACCCCGTCGCCGAGGAGCTCCTCCCGCCACGCGGCCTGGGTGGCCTCGTCCGGCGCCCGCCACGCCACGTGGTGCACCGCGCCCGCCGCGACCAGGCCGCGCGGGGCGTCCGGGGTGACCAGCACGTCGACGAAGGCACCCGGTCCGCCGTCCCCGGCGGTGAACCGGAGGCGGTTCTGCTCCTGCGCGGCGAATTCGAGGCCGAGGCCGCGGAACATCTCGGCGGTCGCGTCCTCGTGCGCGACCGACAGCGTCACCGAGTGCAGGCCGCGCACCCCGTGCTCGGCGGGCACGGTGCCGCCTTCCCACGGTGCGCGCGGATCGCCCTGCGGGTGCGCGACCAGGGACAGCGCCAGGCCGTCCGGATCGCGGAAGGTCAGCGCGTCCTCGCCGTCCCGGTTGTGCACCCGGCTCGTCTCGACGCCCTGCTCGGCGAGGTGACGCTGCCACCAGCCGATGGACGCCTCGGGCACGGAGAACGACGTGGTGGTGGCCTGGCCGGTGCCGTGCCGACCGCTGGGCGCGTCCTTCCACGGGAAGAAGGTCAGCAGCGAACCGGGCTTGCCGGACTCGTCGCCGTAGTAGAGGTGGTAGGTGCCCGGGTCGTCGAAGTTGACCGTCGTCTTGACCAGGCGCAGGCCCAACGTCCGCAGGTAGAAGTCCGCGTTGCGCTGCGGATCGCCCGCGATCGCCGTGACGTGGTGCAGCCCGCTCGTCGCGATGCTCATCGAATTCTCCACTGCTGGAAGGGGAACCCGCGTCCTGCCGGGCGCGAGTGCACGGGTGTCCGGCGGTCCTCCCGCCGAAGTCCCCCCGATCGGGAGGACCGCCGGAGCTTCCGCCGCCCGCAGGGCCACCGAAGCGGTCGGGCGGAAGCGGTCAGGCGCCGTTCTTCAGGCGCCGCGCGATCTCGACGACGCGGCGGGCCTGCACCCCGGCGGCGGTACGCGTCTCGTCGTCCACCGGCAGCTGGCCCTGGGCGTCGACGTGGCTGGTGCCGTACGGGTTGCCGTCGATGAACTTGGAGCCGTCGGTGTAACCGGGGCTCACGATGATGCCGCCGAAGTGGTGGATCGTGTTGTACAGCGCGAGCAGCGTGGACTCCTGGCCGCCGTGCTTGGTGGCGCTGGAGGTGAAGCCGCTGTAGACCTTGTCGGCCAGCAGGCCCTGCTGCCACTCGCCGCCGAGGGTGTCGATGAACTGCTTGAGCTGGGCGGCGATGTTGCCGTAGCGGGTGGGCGAACCGAAGATCACCGCGTCGGCCCACACGACGTCGTCGGCCGCGACCTCCGGCACCGACCGGGTGGCCTCGACGTTGGCGCGCCACGCGGGGTTCGCGTCGATGGCGGCGTCGGGGGCCAGCTCGGGCGCCTTGCGCAGGCGCACCTCGGCGCCGGCCTTCTCCGCCTCGGCGACCAGGGCGTTCGCGATCTCGTTGATCGTGCCGGTCGACGAGTAGTAGATGACGCTGAGCTTGACGGGGTCGGCCATGAACAACTCCTTCGCGGGGCCGGGCGTCGAACCCGGCCTGGGTTTCCTCCGGGGAGCTCGGCGGCTCCTCGGCGAGGACCCTACTCAGATTTTCTCTTCCTCGCAAGATACTTTCCGGCGAAACAGCGAGCAGGTAGACTCACCCGGGCGAACCAACCATTCGAGGGGAGAACAGGTGAGCGGCGGTAGCGCCACGAACGCGGGGCAGGCGGCGGGGAACGCGGCCACGCACCCGGATCCCGGCGCCGACGACGACGAGATCGTCACCTGGTGGGGACTGGTGATCGAGGGCTATCACCTCACCCAGGAACGCCTGATGAGCGAGATCGCCGACCGCTTCGGCCTCGCCCCCGGTTCCTTCGACATCCTGCTGCGCCTGGTGCGCTCGCCCGAGCACAAGATGCCGATGACCCGCCTGGCCCGGGAGGCCGCGCTCAGCAGCGGCGGCTTCACCAAGGTCGCCGACCGGCTCGCCGCCGCCGACCTCATCGTGCGCGAACCCTGCGACACCGACCGCCGCGTCACCTACGCGGTGCTCACCGAGCACGGCCTGGACATGGCAGAGCGGGCCCGCGAGGCGTGCGCCGAGATCCTGCGCCGCCGCGTCCTCGCCCCGCTCGGGCTGGACCGGTCCGAGGCGCTCGCCGAAGCGATGCGCACGCTGCGCGCCGCCAACGGCGAGGATGGGCTCTACTAGCCGCGCAACGGCAACCGGGCCCGCACCGACCAGCCGCCGTCCAGCTCCACCAGCCACGCCTCGGCCAGCAGCGCGGGCGGTGGCAGCGCGCCCGCCACGTGTTCGGCGATCTCCCGCGCCCGCTGCGGGGTCACGTCCAGCGCGACCGTGACGTGCGGGTCCGGGTCGCCGTACCTGCCGTCGTACGGGCGCAGGTCCCAGCGCGCGGCGAGTTCCGCGGTCAGCTCGCGCAGCGGGCCGTCCGGTTCGGGCCGCAGCGGCACGAAACCGTCGTCGAGGTGCCGCTGCGCCACGTCCGCGGTGAACTTCACCCGCAGCGGCGCGCGGCGCCCGATGAGCTCGGCCAGTTCGGCGAGCGCCGCCTCGTCCACCTCCGGCAAGAACGGGTACAGCACCGTGAGGTGCGCGGGCAGGCCCGGCCGCACCGCGCCGGGGAACCGCTCCCCCACCTCGCGCAGCAGCGCGTCGGCGGCGGGAACGGGGAACAGGACTGCGGTGGCCGCGGGCATGACTCCCTTATACCGCGCCGAGATCTCCCCGTCCCGCCGAACGGCGGACGCCACCGGACCGTTCAGGCGAACGATCCGCCCGAGCGGATGATCAGGCCCGGCCACGCGGCACCGGCCGTTGGCTAGGCTGGGTGGCCGATCGGACCCCGGCGCGCGGCGGTCCGGATACCCGGACGGCGAACAGGAGCGTGCATGGTGGTCAGGAAGCGGGATCCGGCGCGGACGCTGGCACTGCTGTGGCGAGCGCCGGAGCACCGCTCCCGCAAACCCGGGCTCGGCGCGGACGAGATCGTGCGGGCCGGCATCGAGCTCGCCGACGCCGACGGCCTCGCCGCGCTGTCGATGCGCGGCGTCGCCGAACGGCTCGGCGCGGGCACCATGTCGCTCTACACCTACGTGCCGAGCAAGGAAGACCTCATCGACGTCATGCTCGACACCGTCTACGGCGAGACCGAGCCGCCCGGACCCGACCTCACCGGCTGGCGCGCGAAGCTGGAGCACGTGGCGCGGCAGAACTGGGAACTGCACCGCAAGCACCCGTGGACGCTGGAGATCGGTACCGCCCGCCCCGTGCTCGGCCCGCAGGAGACCGCGAAGTACGAGCGCGAACTGGCCACGGTCGACGGCATCGGGCTCACCGAGGTCGAGATGGATTCGGTGCTGAGCCTCGTGCTCGGGCACGCGCGCACCGCCGCGCGCGGGGCCGCGGAAGCCGCCGACGCCGAACGCCGCACCGGGCTCACCGACGAGCAGTGGTGGCAGGCGCACGCGCCGCTGCTGGACCGGCTGATCGACCCGGATCGCTTCCCCACCGCGGCGAAGGTGGGCACTGCGGCGGGTTCGGCGCACGGTGCGGCGACGAACGCGGCGCACCACTTCGAGTTCGGATTGGCCCGCGTGCTGGACGGCGTGGAGGTGCTCATCCGCTCCCGCGAGCGGTCCGGGAGTTGACGAGACGCCCGCGCACGCCGTTGTGGGCGGACGTCCCACCGGGAGGGAACCACATCGGCGCGCGCCGATCCACTTCCGGCGATCACCGCAGGGGTTCCCCCCGCGAACCGCGGCTCACCGCCCGTCTCGCTGCTGCTGCCGCGTAGTGCTCGGGTAGCGGATCAGCGACTTCCCCGCTGCGGGATCGATGTCCGATGCATGTCCGGCACACGGCGACATCGCCGTCCTCGCGAGGAAGCCGCAGAACCCGCTGCGGTGCCGGTGTCTCAGGTGGTCGTCCGGCTACGCCGCTGACCGGAACCGACACGACCCGCCGCGCAGGTTCGGAGACGGGCGGTCAGGGCGCCGCCACCGGTCGCGGCCGCGTGATCAGGGTGTCCTCCGGGGCGCGCCGCGGCGTCGGCGGGACCGGGGTGCCGTAGCCGATGCGCAGCACCGCCTGCGGTTCCAGCGTTCCGCCGAGCAGCGCGCGGAGTTCGGCCCGGGTCTCCCGCACCTCGATCACCTGGGAGAGCATCGAGGCCGACAGCCCCAGCGAGGTCGCGGTGAGCAGCAGCCGCTGCATCGCCTCCCCCGCTTCCAGGTCGGCCTGCCTGCCGCGGCCGTAGGAGCACAGCACCAGCAGCAGCGGATCGTCCTCGAAGTCCTTGCCCGGCACCCGCGGCCTGCCGCGCCCACCGGCGTAGTCGCGCAGCACCCATTCGTCCTGCGGTTCGCGGACCGGGCCCGCCGAGGCGGCCTGCACGCCTTCCGGCGCACCGTCGCGCAATCCCGTCCACTGCGCCAGCTCCGCGCGGAACGCCGCGTCGCCGAGCTGCCGGTCGTGCGCCCGGCGCACCAGGCCGAGCAGTTCGGCGCGCTGCGGGCGGTCCACCACGTGCAGCCAGGAGTGCTCGGCGGACACCGAACCGACCAGCGCGGTGCGGTGGGCCTTCGACACCGGGGACGCGAGGAACGGGCGCCGGTTGGTGCGGCGGGCGGTGATGGCGCGCAGCAGCGCGGAGTGCTCCGCCCGCACCTGCACGGAGCCGCCGCGCCGCACGTGCGCCAGCAGCTCCGGTTCCCGCTCGCTGGGCAGCAGCGTGACCAGCGGGCGCACCCCGACGTGTTCCAGCGCCAGCCGCAGGTCGTACAGCGCAGCCCCGCAGCCGAGCCGCAGTTCCCGGTCCTCCGGGTCGGTGCCGGGCATCCGGCGGCCGAGGTCGGCGTGCAGCTCGATCACGTCGGAGGTCACCCGGAACAGCCACGGCTGCCGGTTGTGCAGCGACGGGGCCCGGCCCGCCAGCCGCAGCACCTGCGCGACCTGCTCCGGCGCCAGCCCCAGTGCCGCCGGGAATGCGGACACGCCGTCCATGACCTCGTCCTCCTGCCCGCGGGAGCGCCCACTACCTCGCGCGACCACGATGCAGCCCGACCACCCCGCGCGGACATGGGCCAAAGTCCCCCATCCCCACCACGACCAGCAACGACTTCAGCCGAGCAATCCCGAACCGCCTCCGAACAGGCGCACATCATCTCGCCTGTCAGCGGCGAAGCCGCTGAGCCGCCGACCACCCGAGCAACTCGCACCGCCACGGGTGGCGGAAC
>NZ_JBEYUS010000097.1:0-18520 GCF_040643635.1 Saccharopolyspora sp. NPDC047091 | reverse complement strand
GTTCGAGAAGGCGATCCGGGTCGCCGAGCGGCTGCTCGCCGAGGCGCAACCGGGGCGGCCGACGGCGGTCACCGAAGCGCTCAACGGCCTGCGGGCGGCCGCCACGATGTGCTCGCGCGCCTGCGGGTCCCGAATCCTCTTGGGCACTGCGGTTCCTCCCCCGAAAAGCAGAACACTTGTTGCGTAACGCATGGTACGCAACACTCGTTCTAGTGGTGCGTCGCACTGCGGAGGGAGCCGACGATGGCCCTGGAGACACCGCCCGCCCGGGGGCCGGTCGCGGACGCGGCCGCGCAGGCGGGACTGCTGGTGGTGTTCTCCGCGCGCACGGCGCGCGCCGGGGTGCGGGCCGTGCTGGGCCGTCGGCTGGCCTGGCGGGAATGCCTGGAGCAGTGCTGGTTCCTGGCGGCGGTGAGCTCGCTGCCCGCGGTGCTGATGACGATCCCGCTGGGCGTGCTGGTGGCGGTGAACATCGGTTCGCTGGCCGGGCAGCTCGGTGCCGAGGGCTACGCGGGCGCGGTGGTCGCGTTCGTGGTGGTGGGCCAGGCCGCGCCGCTGGTGTGCGCGCTGATGATCTCCGGGGTGGGTGGATCGGCGATCTGCGCCGACCTGGGGTCGCGCAAGCTGCGCGAGGAGACCGAGGCCATGGAGGTCATGGGTCTGTCTACTGTGGAACGGCTGGTGGTGCCGAGGGTGCTCGCCGCGGTCGTGGTGACGGTGCTGCTCAACGGCGTGGTGATGGCCGTCGGGATCGGCGCGACGCTGTTCGTGCACGTGCTGCTGGGGGGTTCCTCCGGCGGGTTCCTCGCGACGCTGACCGCCTACGCCGATCCGGGCGGGTTCCTGGTCGCCGAGGTCAAGGCCGGGGTGTTCGCGGTGCTGGCCGCGCTGGTCTCCGCGTTCAAGGGGCTCACCGCGCGCGGCGGTCCCGGCGGCCTGGGCGAGGCGGTGAACGAGGCCGTGGTGATGGCGTTCGTGCTGGTCTTCGTGGCGAACACGGTGCTCACCGAGCTGCACCCGCTGCTGCTCCCGCCGAAGGGCGAGTTCTGATGGCCGTTCCGGTGATGCGCGCGGTGCGGCGCGGTTCGGCCCGGCGGGTGCGCGCGCTCGGCGACCTGCTGGCCGGGTTCGGCGCGCAGGTCACCTTCTACGCACGGGCGGTGGCGGCGGTGCCGCGGACGCTGGTGCGCTACCGCAGGCACGTGGCGCGGCAGGTCGCGGAGATCAGCTTCGGCTCGGCCTCGCTGTTCGCCGGGGGCGGCACCATCGGCGTGGTCTTCGCGATGTCCTTCGTGGCCAGCACCCAGGTCGGGATGGAGGGCTACCGGGGGCTCGACCTGATCGGGCTGACGCCGATGTCCGGGCTGATGTCGGCGATGGTGAACACCCGCGAGCTGGCCCCGCTGGTGGCCGGGGTGGCGCTGGCGGCGAAGGTCGGCACCGGGTTCACCGCGCAGCTCGGCGCGATGCGGATCTCCGACGAGATCGACGCGCTGGAATCGATGGCGGTGCGCTCGCTGCCGTTCCTGGTCAGCACCCGGATGGCGGCGGCGTTCCTCTCGGTGGTGCCGCTGTACCTGGTGGGGCTGTTCGCCTCCTACCTCGCGACCCGGGTCGCGGTGGTCGTGGTGCAGGGCCAGTCCGGCGGCACCTACGACTTCTACTTCCAGCTGCTGCTGAGCCCGTCGGACGTGGTGCTGTCGCTGGTGAAGGCGGTGGTGTTCGCGATGGTGGTGACGCTGGTGCACTGCTTCTACGGCTACTACGCGACCGGTGGGCCGGAAGGCGTCGGCCGGGCCGCGGGGCGCGCGCTGCGGGCGAGCATCGTGGCGATCACCTTCACCGACATGGTGCTGACCCTGCTGTTCTGGGGCCTGAGCCCCAGCCTGCCCGCGCTGGGGGTGCGCTGATGGTGGACCTGTCCCGGCACGGGGCGAGCCGGAACGCGCTGGCGGTGCGCGGGCTCGGCGGCGTGCTGCTGGTGCTGGGCGCCGCCGCGTTCGCGGTCGTCGGCGGAGCGGGCGCGTTCCGGCAGGCACCCGAGGTGCACGCGGCGGTGCCCGCCGCGGCCGGACCGGTGCGGGAGGGCTCCGCGGTGCGCTACCGCGGGGTCGTGGTCGGCGAGCTCGCCGACGTGGCACCGGACGCCGGAGGTGCGCGGCTGCTGCTGCGGATGGAGCCGGCCGCGCTGGCCGTCGTGCCCGCCTCGGTGCGGGTGCGGGTGCTGCCGAAGACGCTGTTCGGCGACCAGTACGTAGAGCTCGCCGCCCCGGACGGCTCGGACGGCACCGGCCCGCGGCTCGCCGCCGGGGACCGGATCGAGGCCGACACCGGGGCGGAGGCGGTGCGCATCTACGCGGCCTACACCCGGATGTTCGCGCTGCTGGACTCGCTGCGGCCCGCCGAGCTGCAGGTGGCGCTGGGGACCGTGGCGGACGCGCTGCGCGGCCGCGGCGCCGAGCTCGGCGAGACCATCGACGGGCTGCACGAGCTGACCGGGCGGATCGACCCGGCCCGCACCGCCGATCGGATCGGCGAGGTCGCGGGGCTCGCCGACCAGCTCGCCACCGCGGCCCCGGATCTGCTGGCCACCGTCGACGACGCGGTCGTGCTGTCCCGGGCGGTGGTGGCCCAGCGGGAGAACCTGACCGAGCTGCTCGACGCGGGTGCCGAGCTGACCGAGCGGTCCCAGCGGTTCCTGGACGAGAACGGGGTGCGCGCCGTGCAGGTGGTGCGCACCGCGGAACCGGTCTCGGCGGTGCTCGGCGGGAACGCGGACGGGATCACCGCGACGCTGCGCGAGCTGCGGGAGTTCACCGCGAACACGAGCCGCACCTTCGTCGACGGGCGCTTCCAGATCCGCGCGCCGGTGACGCTGGACGACCCCTACCCGTACGACGCGGCGGACTGCCCGCGCTACCCGGGCCTGGACGGGCCGGGCTGTCCGGCACCGGTCGCGACCGGGGGAGCGGTCGGCCCGGTCGGGTCCGCCGCGGAGAAGGCCGCACTGCGGGAGGCGTTCCCCGTCGAGTCCACATCGGACGGTGGTCCGGAGCTGGTCGGCCTGCTGGCGGGCCCGGTGCTGCGCGGCACGCAGGTGGTGCTGCCATGAGCCTCGCCGCGACCGCCGCCAAGTTCACCGCCTTCACCACCACGGCCGTGCTCTGCGCCGTGCTCGTCGTGAACACGCTGAACCACCCGCTGGACGGTGCCACCCGCGCCTACCGCGCCGAGTTCACCGACGTCCAAGGCGTCCGGCAGGGCAGCGAGATCCGCATCGCCGGGGTCCGGGTCGGCGCCGTCACCGATGTGCGGCTGCGGGACGGGACCGCCGTGGTGGACTTCGACGTGCTCGCCGAGCAGCCGCTGCCCGCCGACACCCGCGCCGCGGTCCGCTACGCCGACCTGCTCGGCGGCCGGTACCTCGCCCTCGATTCCACCGCGCGCGGCGGACCGGAACTCCCGGCCGGGGCCACGATCCCGGTGGAGCGGACCCGCCCCGCGCTGGAGCTCACCGCGCTGATGAACGGGTTCAAGCCGCTGTTCGACGCGCTGGACCCGCAGCAGGCCAACCGCCTCGCGCACGAGCTGATCGCGGTGTTCCAGGGCGAATCCGGCACCCTCACCGCGCTGCTGGAACGGGTCGTGTCGGTGACCGCCGGGCTCACCGAACGCGACCAGGTCATCGGCGAGGTGCTGGGGAACCTGACCGCGGTGCTGCGCACCACCGGCGAGCACCGCGACGAGCTGCACGCGCTCATCGGCGGGCTCGGCGAACTCACCTCCTCGGTCGCCGCGGACCGGGAGCGCATCGCCGGGGCTCTCGACGCGGGTGGCGCGCTGGCGAACTCGGTGCGCGGCTCGATGGACCGGATCACCCCGGGCCTGACCCGCGACGTGGACGCGCTCGGCGAGCTCTCCCGCGGATGGGTCGCCGAACAGCACCGCTTCGACACCGCCGTGCAGGGGTTGCCGGAGCTGGTGACCAGGTTGAACCGGACGCTGGACTACGGGAGCTGGGTCAACATCTACGTCTGCAACCTGCGGTTGTCGGTCGCCGGGGCGCAGGTCGACCTCGGCGGCGGCCCGCATTCGGAGGTGTGCCGATGAGACGGCGAGCGGCGTGGCGGGACGATCCGCTCATCACCGGCGGGGCGGGCATCCTGGTGCTGCTGCTGGTCCTCGGCGGCGTGGTCGCGGTGCCGCAGCTGTCGTTCCTGTGGCGGACCCGGGAGTACACCGCCGAGTTCGCCAACGCGGCCGGGCTCACCGCCGACGCCCAGGTGCACGTCGCCGGGGTGCCCGCCGGCCGGGTGACCGGGATGGTGCTCGCCGGGGACCGGGTGCGGGTGGCGTTCCGGCTGGACGCCGAGCAGCGGCTCGGCACCGCGACCTCCGCCTCGGTGCGGCTGGCCACGGTGATGGGTGCCCGCTACCTCGCCGTCGAACCGGCCGGGACCGGCGAACTCGACGCCGGGGCGGTGATCCCGCTCGACCGGACCCGGGTGCCGTACAGCCTCGACGAGCTCGGCGCCGACGCCACCGGCACCACCGAGGAGCTGGACCTGCCCGCGCTGCGCGAGATGATGCGCACCGCGGGCGAGGCGATGCCCGACGACCCGGAGCTGGTGGGACGGGCGCTGGACGGCATCACCGGCGCCGCCGCGCTCGTCGACCGGCACGACGAGCAGCTCGACGCGCTGCTCGACGGCGCCCGCGACACCACCGACGCGCTGGTGCGCCAGCAGGACACCCTGGTGCGGCTGCTCGGCGACGCCGACCTGGTCGTGCGCACCCTCACCGAACGGCGGGAGACGGTGCTGCGGCTCATCGACGACGTGGACGCGCTGAGCGCCCGGCTGGACGAGTTCCTCGGCGCCAACTCGGCGAAGCTCGGGCCGCTGCTGGGCGACCTGCGGGAGATCACCGCCGCGCTGCACCGCGACGAGCAGGCCATCGCCACCACCATCGCCACCCTCGGTCCCGCGGGGAGATCGCTGGCCAACGCCACCGGCAACGGCAGCTGGGGCGACGTCGCCGGGCCCGCCGGGCCGCTGCCGGACAACCTGCTGTGCCTGGCCGGACTGCTCGAGGGGTGCCGATGAGCCGGACGACCCGTGCGATCGCGCTCGGCTGCACCACCGCGCTGCTGCTGGTCGGCGGCTGGTACCTGCTGCTGCGGCCCGATCCGGCGCGCACCGCGTCGGCGGACTTCGCCAGCGTCGACGGCATCTACCCGGGCAGCGCGGTGCAGGTGCTGGGCGTGCCGGTCGGGCTCGTCGAGGAGGTGTCGCCGCGCGGGCCGGTGGTGCGGGTGCGGATGCGGATCCGCCCGGACGTGCCGGTGCCCGCCGACGCGCACGCCTACGTGCTGAGCCCGCAGCTGATCAGCGACCGGTTCGTGGAACTCGGCCCCGGCTACACCGGTGGTCCCCGGCTCGCCGACGGCGGCGTGATCCCCGCCGAGCGCGCGCACGCCCCGATCCGCTGGGACGAGCTGATGTCCTCGCTGGACACCGTGCTCACCGCCCTCGGCCCGGACGGGCTGGACGACCAGGGCGACCTCGGGGCGCTGCTGCACCGGGCGGCGACGGCGGCCGACGGCAACGGGCCGAAGCTGCGCACCGCGATCGACCGGCTCGCCGGGGCCACCGGAGTGCTGGCGGGGGACGGCGAGCGGATCGGGGCGCTGATCGGGAACCTGGACTCGCTGGTGCGCGCGCTGTCCGCGCACAAGTCCACAGTGGATTCGCTGGCGGCCGGGGTGCGGCAGGCGGGCCGGGACTACGACGCCGAACGGCTGCACCTGGACGAGACCGTCGGCAGGCTGAACCGGGCGCTCGCCGGAGCCGACGCCCTGCTCCGCGAGCACGGCGAGGACCTCACCGGCAGCGTGCACGACCTCGCGGGCACCACCGGGCAGGTCGCCGCGCAGCGCGAGCAGCTCGCCGAAGTGCTCACCCAGCTGCCGCTGGTGTTCGGCAACTTCAGCCGCGCCATCACCGAGGACGAGCGGCTGCGCATCCGGCTGAACATCTCCACCTCCCTCGACCAGTTCCCGGCCACCGCGCGGCTGTGCGAGCGCATCCCCGTCCCGCTGTGCTCCGCGCCCGGCCTGGTCAACCCGATCCCGTTCCCGCCCGAGCTGGACCCGCTGCGCGCCCTGTCCGGAGGTGGCCGATGAGCACCACCAGGCTGCTGCCGCTGCTGCTGGGCGTCGCGCTGCTGACCGGCGGCTGCGGGCTGAGCCTGCACGAGCTGCCGGCCGGGGAGAGCGGCGGAACCCGGATCTCCGCCGTGTTCGAGGACGTCTCCGAGCTGCCCGTCGGCGGCGCCGTGCGGATCGGGCAGGACACCGTCGGCCACGTGCGCGCGCTGTCCACCGAGGACTTCACCGCGGTGGCGGTGCTGGAGCTGCGGCCCGGACTGCGGCTGCCCGCGGACACCGCCGCGCGCCTGGAGCTGACCTCCGCGCTCGGCGAGCAGTTCGTGGTGCTCGAACCGCCCGCGCGGCCGACCACCACCGAGCCGCTCGCCGACGGCGCCACCATCCCGCTGGAGCGCACCGCCCGCGGCCCGGACCTGGAGACCACCCTGGCCGCCCTCGGCGCGGTGCTCGGCGGCAGCGGGCTCGACCAGGCCCGCACCATCGCCACCGAGCTCGACACCGCGCTCGGCGGGCGGGAAGCGGAGGTGCGGGACCTGCTGCACCGGCTGGACGACCTGCTGTCCGAAGTGGACTCGCGCCGCGCCGAGTTCGACACCGCCGTCGACGCGCTGCACCGGCTCTCCGCCGAGACCGCGGCGAACACCCCGCTGTTGGAGGCCGCGCTGCACGACCTCTCTCCGGCCGTGGACGTGCTGCTGGGGCAGCGGGCGCGGTTCGACCGGCTGCTCACCGGCGTCACCGAACTCGGCCGCAGCGGCGACGGGATCGTGCGCGAAGCCGGTCCCGCCTTCGCCGCGCAGCTCGACGCGCTGCGGCCGGTGCTGGACGCGCTGGCCGGGTTCAACGGCGACCTCGCCGACACGCTCACCTCGCTGCGCACCTTCCAGCAGCGGCTGGGCGGCGCCATCCCCGGCGACTACCTGAACCTGGACGGCACCCTCGACGTCTCCGGCAGCCTGCTGCCGCTGCTGACCGGGCGGCCGCCACCGGTGCCCGGACCGGCGCTGGTGCCGCCCGGCTCCGCCGCCGACCTGCTGACCGGAGGCACCCGATGAGCCGCGCCGTGCTGATCCAGCTCGCCCTGTTCCTGGTCATCGGCCTCGGCTGCGGCGCGTCCGTGCTCGGCACGACGCTCGGGCCGCGCGCCCTCGGCACACCGGTGCGGGTGGCGGTGCGGATGCCGGACGCGGCGGGCCTCGCCGCGACCTCGCAGGTCACCTACCGCGGAGTGCGCACCGGCACCGTCGAATCCGTCGGGCTCGACCCCGGCGGGGACGGCGTCACGCTGCGGCTGCTGCTGGACCCGGGCAGCCGAGTCCCGGTGAGCACCACCGCGCGGATCAGCATGGACACCCCGATGGCGGTGCAGCACCTCGACCTGCGGCCCGGCACCGACGCGCCGCCCTACCTGCGCGACGGCGACGTCATCACCGCCGAGCGCACTCGCACCCCGCTGCCGCTGGACACCCTGCTGGTGCACGCCACCGACCTCGCCGCGAGCATCGACCCGCACGACGTGCGGGTGCTGTCCGAGGCCGCCGCCGGGCTCGACGGCACCGCCCCGCAGCTGCGCCGCATCCTGGACGGCACCCGCGACCTCACCCGGCTCGCGGTGGAGCGGGAACCGCAGCTGGCGAACCTCGCCGAGCAGGGACCGGCGCTGCTGGACTCCGCCGACGGGCTGCCCGCGCTGGCGGCGTCGGTGCGGGAGCTCGCCGACCAGGCCCGCGCGCAGGAGCCGGCATTGCGCCACCTCGCCGAGACCGCGCCCGGCACCACCCGATCCGTCTCCGACCTGCTCGCGCGCAACGAGCGGGACGCGAGCGCGCTGCTCGGCAACCTGCTCACCACCGGGGACGTGCTCGGCGCCCACGTGCCCGCGCTGCGCGAGACGATGACCGCGCTGCCGCAGGGGCTGTCCGACCTGGCGAGCATCGTGCACGGCGACGTCGCCGACTTCTACCTCGTCGCCGCGCAAGGTCCCGCCTGCTACTACGGCACCGAGCGGCGCACCCCGACCGACACCGCCCCGCGCGACCCGCGGCTCGACTGGAGCTGCGCGCCGGGGCCGGGCCTCGAACAGCGCGGCGCCGACAGCGCGCCGCGCCCTCCGACACCGGCCGCCGAGCCGGTGCGGCACCCGGCGCCGGGTGCCCCCGCCACCGCGGAACCGAGCGCGGACGGCGAGGTGCTGGGGCCACGGCCGTGGTCCTCGATCATGTTCCAGGGAGTGCGATGAGCAGCGAGTCGGCGACCGGCCGGGCCAACGGGGACACCCGTCCCGAAGAGGACCTCGAACCGGTGTCGGGAGCAGAACCGCCCACCGCGGACGAGCCGGCGGAAGAGATCCCGCGGGGCGCGGACACCGCGAAGCGGCGGCGGCCCGGCGGCGCCGCGATCGCCGGGACCCTGGTCGTCCTGCTGCTGCTCGGCGGCCTCGCCTTCACCGGCTGGCGGTGGCACCAGCGCAGCACCGAGGACGCCGCCCGCGCCGAGGCGCTCGCCGCGGGCCGGGAGTACGCGCTGTCGCTGACCACCTACGACCACCAGGACCTGGCCGGGAACTTCGACCGGGTCGCGCGGCACTCCTCACCGGCGTTCGCCCGCCAGTACCAGGAGGTCAGCGCCGGGCTCACCCAGCTCATCCAGCAGTACCAGGCCACCTCGAAGGGCGAGGTGCTGCACGCGGGGGTGGCCGAATCGAGCCCGGATCGCGCGGTGCTGCTGCTGTTCGTCGACCAGAGCATCACCAACACCAACAGCCCCGAACCGCGGGTGGACCGCACCCGGATGCGCCTGACGCTGGTGCACCCCGGCGACCAGTGGCTCATCGATGACGTTCAGCTGATCTGACCTGCGTCGCGGCGGGCACCTGCCGGTCCGGCTCCGTTCGGAGCGCCGGAGGGCTGGACGGATGGAGGGCTAGTCGGGTGTGGTGGCGGCGGTCGTCGCCGTGAAGCGGCGGACGGCGCTCATGGTGGTGGTCAGCAGCGTTCCGAGGTCTCGGCCGTCGCCCGGTTCGAGCCACTGCTCCTGCGCGGCGTGGAGGCACGCGATCGCGGAGGCGGTGAGAGCGCGCGCGTCGAGCGAGCTCGCACCGGCGGGCAGGCGCTGTTCGAGGGCGGAGGCGATTTCCGCCAGCCAGGCGGTGTCCTTCCCCTGCTGGAGGCTCGGGCGTTCGAGCATGAGCCTGGCGAGGGCTGCTGCGTTCGGCTCGCCGGTCCGCTCGATCAGCGGGTCGAAAGCCCGCCGGAGTGCGTCCCACGGCGGCTCTTCCCGGGGGCGTTCGGTGAGCGCCTGCGCGATCGTCCGGCCGGTGGCGGCGAGCGCCTCGGCGAGCGCCTCGTCCTTGTTCAGGAAGTAGCGGAAGTAGCTGCGCCGGGAGATCCCTGCGGCGCCGGCGATCTCCTCGACCGTGGTCGCCTCGAAACCTCGGCTGAGGAACAGGTCCATCGCCGCATCGACGATCTCCGCGCGCACCGCACGCCGCGTCCGCTCCCGGAGCGTCAGGTCAGCCGTCATGACGCCATACTACCTTCCTGAGACGCATGTGGCACTGTAGTGCCAACAGCAACTCATGGATGCCACAGAGGGGTGTGCAATGGCGGGACGAGTACTTGTCATCACCGGCGGGTCCGACGGGATCGGCGCCGAGGCGGCGCGGCAGGTCGCGCGGACCCGGCCGGAGAGCCGGCTGGTGATCGTGGGACGGTCCGCCGAGAGGACGGCGGCCACCGCGCGGGAGGTCGGGGCCGCGGCGCACTTCGTCGCGGACTTCACGCGACTCGACGATGTGCGACGTCTCGGGTCGGAGATCCGGGAGGCGTTCGACCGCATCGACGCCCTCGCGAACAACGCGGGCGCCATCTTCGGCGAACGCACCGTGACCGTCGACGGCAACGAGAAGACCTTCCAGGTCAACCTGCTCGCGCCGTTCCTGCTCACGCACCTGCTGCTGGACCGGCTGCAGGCCGGGGACGGCGTCGTGGTCAACACCTCGAGCGTCTCGGCCAGGCTCGTGGGTCGAGTCGACGTCGACGACCTGAACCACGAGCGGAGCTACACGCCGATGCGGGCCTACGGCGACGCGAAGCTCGCGAACATCCTGTTCGCCCAAGGGCTGCACGCCCGCTACGGCGACGCCGGGATCAACGCCGTTTCGTTCGACCCGGGCAACGTGCGGACCTCCTTCGGCGCCGAGAACGACAACGTCATGACCCGGCTGATGTACCGGACCCCGTTGTCCCGGCTCGCCCTGATCTCACCGGAGAAGGGGGGATCGAACCTCGCCCACTTCCTCACCGGTGCCCCCGGGGTCGACTGGCGACCCGGCCGCTTCTACTCCCAGCAGAAGCCCGCCAGCTCGCGGCAGACGAACCGGCAGGTCCACGACGAGGCGCTGATCGATCGGCTCTGGCGGGCGACCGCCCCGCTCGTCGGCATCCGGTCCTGCACGTCCCCGGGGGCGTAGCGCCCGTCCCGGCTCCGCGAGTCGCGGTCGAGGTCTCCGGACCGGGCAGCCGCTCGGTCGCCACCGGTCGTCGGAGACCTCGATCCGGTTCGGGGCGGGGCCACGAGCCGGGGTGCGTGTGCACCCGCGCGGGTCGTGGTGTCCGCGGTCAGCTGGTCTGCTCGCTCGGCGCGGGGAAGGGGCAGCTGCGGCGCAGCCACTTCGGGTCGAGGTCGCTCGGCGGCGGGGGCGCGCCGAGGTCCTCGGGCGTGTAGCCGTGCGGGTAGTTCGGGTAGGTGCGGCTCTTCGGGTCCTGCGTGAGCTTCGAGATCCGCCGCTCCGGCAGCAGCCGCACCACCGCCGAGCGCGCCTTCAGCCCGCCGCGCGCCGCCACCCCGACCCACGCCGGTGCGGCGCGGAACCCGAACGCGGTGAGCATCGGCTCGTCCAGCAGCGCCCGCACGCCCAGCCCCACCGCGGGCCGCAGCGGCTTCGGGAACCAGGAGCAGAACAGGTCCATCGTGTAGCGGCCCACCGCGTGGTTGGTGTCCGAGTAGCGGAAGTGCTCCCGCTCGTAGTCGGCCTTGAACCGGCGGAACTCGGCGAACGTCGGCGGGATGTCCTTGATGCCCATCCGCTTGCCGACGGCCTGGAAGTAGTGGAACGCCGCGTCCCGCTCGTGCGGGTGCAGCCGCCGCCAGCCGAACCGGTCGATCCAGTCCACCGGGTCGTAGACGAACGTCGAGAGCACGTACAGCATGTCGTCGTTGGAGATCACGTACCGCCCGTGCGCCCGGTTGATCACCCGCAGCGCCTGCTTGCCGCGCTCGGAGTCGTAGCCGTGTTCGGCGATCTCGGTCATCAGCAGCGCGGTGTCGTCGTAGCGCTGCTGCGGGCGCTTCTCGAATTCGCCGGTGGCCGCCAGCAGCGCCGAGATGCTCGGCACGCAGTAGGTGCGGAACAGGGCGAACTCCAGCGCCCGCTGGTAGTCGAAGGGGAACTCGCAGCCGGCGGAAATCCGGTAGATCTCTTGATGGTCGGTGACCGGGTCCAGTTCCGCGATGCGCCGCAACCAGGTGCGTGCCATGTCCAACCTCCTCTGCGGGCCGGGTCCGGCCGAGCCCTCGACGGGTGCAACGAGACGGGCGCACCGGGTGTGACGGAGGCTACTGCGATCGCGGCGGCAGCGGGGGGAAGTCGATCGGTTCGCGCTGCCCGAGCCGCTGCACGGCGGCCTGGAAATCGAGTGCCCGCAGCGATTCGCCCATCAGCCGCACCGAATCGGCGACGGCCTGCGGGCCGTCGAGGTCGAGCCCGCGCCACACCTGCTGCTTGATGATCGCCATCGACCGCGGCGAGCAGTGCGCGGCGAGGGTGCGGGCGTAGTCCTGGGCGGCGGGCAGCACCTCGTTCCGCGGCAGCACGTGCTGCACCAGGCCGAGCGCCTTCGCCTCCGCCGCGTCGACCTTGCGCGCGGACAGCAGCAGGTCCATCGCCGTGGCAACGCCGACGAGACGGGGCAGCAGCCAGGCGGTGCCGTACTCGCCGATCAGGCCGAGCCTGCTGAACGCGGTGGACAGCCGGGCGCCGTCGGCGAGGAACCGCACGTCGGCGAACAGCGCTTGCGCGAGCCCCAGCCCGGCGGCACCGCCGTTCACGGCCGCGATCAGCGGTTTCCGCAACGTCATCGGCAGGTGCGGCGGGTGGCCGAGCGCGGCCTCCAGGTCGGGTGCGTCGTCCTCGGCCAGCAGGTGCAGGGTGTCCGGGGCGGCGCCGCTGCAGAACCAGTCGCCGTCGCCGGTGACCACGATCGCCCGCACCTCCGGGTCGTCGTCGGCTTCGGCGAGCGCGGTGTAGTAGGCGGTGAACATCGCCCCGTCCATCGCGTTGCGCTGCTCCGGGCGGGTGAAGTGGACGGTGCGCACGCCGTCGCCGGTGCTGGTGCGGATCCCGCTGGTGCTGCTCATGCCGGGGGCTCCTTCGGGGGCTGCTGGCCGGATCGGCCGCGCGCCGCCCGGCCGAGATCCACTGTTCGCGGTCAGCGCTGACCGTAGCGGATCCGGGGCGGGGCGCGGGAGGAGCCGAGCGCGGCGGGACGCGGCCTATCCTGGCCCCGTGACGCGGCGCGAACGCGCCGCGACGAGCGTGCCGGGAGGTCGGTCCAGTGGCCGAGACGAAGCCGGGTGGGACCCGGCCGCGGAACCGGCGGGAGCTCATCATCGCCGCCGCGTCCCGCCTGTTCTACGAGCAGGGCTACGCGCGCGTCGGCGTCAGCGACATCGCCGAGGCCGTCGGGGTCGGCCCGTCCGCGCTGTACCGCCACTTCAAGGGCAAGCAGCTGCTGCTGCACCGGGTCGTGCTCGACCACCTGCACCCGTTCGAGCGGGTGCTGGGGGCGCGTTCCGACGACCTGGACGCGGTGGTGCGGGAACTGGCCGCGACCGCGCTGGACCACCGCGAGCTCGGGGTGCTCTGGCAGCGGGAGGCCCGGCACCTGCCCGCCGCGGACCGCGACGAGCTCAAGGACCAGCTGCGGGTCGTCGCGGGCGGGCTCGCCGACCTCGCCCGCTCCTGGCGCCCCGACCTGGCCGAGGAGGACGCGCGGTTCCGCGGCTGGTGCCTGTTCAGCGCGCTGACCAGCCCGTCCTACCACCGGGTCGAGCTGCCGCGGACCCAGTTCGAGGCGCTGCTGCGGGACGTGATCGTCACCATCGCCGGGCTGCCGCCGCTGCTGTCCGGGCGTGGCGCGGCCACCCCGGACGCGGACGCCCTGCTGCTGCAGCGCGGCGGGTCGTCCCGGCGGCGCCAGCTGCTGTCCGCGGCGACCCGGCTGTTCGCCGAACGCGGCTACGCGGCCGTGACCACCGAGGAGATCGGCGCTGAGGTCGGCATCGCCGGGCCCAGCGTCTACAACCACTTCGCCAGCAAGCAGGAACTGCTCGACGCGGTGATCACCCGCGGCTCGGCGTGGCTGGAGATCGACCTCGGCCGCACCCTGGTGCGGCAGACCGACGCGGCGGAGGCGCTGCGCGCGCTGTTGTGGTCCTACATCACCTTCGCCCTCGACCACGGCGGGTTCATCGACATCCTCGTCGGCGAGGTCGGGCACCTGCCCGACCACGAACGGCACCGGGCGCGGCAGACCCAGCACGAGTACGTGTCCGAGTGGGTGGCGCTGTTGCAGGAGGTGCGCCCGGAGCTCGACGCGGCGACCGCGCGGGTCCTGGTGCAGGCCACGTTGACGCTGGCCAACGACATGGCCCGCACCGGCACGGTCCGCGCCCCGGAGGCGGTCCGCCGGGCCGGTGCCGCGCTGATGTTCACCAGCGGATCGTGATCGCACTAGCCGCCGTTCACTTTTCCCGCCCGGCCCGGTCGTAGCCCGGCGCTTCACCGATCGGGTCCGGGGTAGGGCCTGCTCACTTCTCGGTTGACTCGCCGGACGCCCGCGGATTAACCTCCGCTCGGGGAACCCGGGCGACGCCGGGTTCCGGCCGTGCCCACGCGGTCCACCGGAACGAGGATCGGCGCGCACGGCCGCGGAATTCGTCCACGAGCGAGGAATGGCGGTCGCAGGAGCGATGAGCAGCGCGACGGAACCGGTGGGCGTCCCGCCGGCGGAGGAGCCGGACATCCACACCACCGCCGGCCGGCTGGCGGACCTGTACCGGCGCAACCACGAGGCGGTGCACGCCGGCTCCGACCGGGCCATCGAACGCCAGCACGCCAAGGGCAAGCTCACCGCCCGCGAACGCATCGACCTGCTGCTCGACCCCGGTTCGTTCGTGGAGCTCGACGAGCACGCCCGGCACCGCTCCACCAACTTCGGCCTCGACGCCGACCGGCCCTACGGCGACGGCGTCGTCACCGGCTACGGCACCGTCGACGGGCGCAAGATCTGCCTGTTCTCGCAGGACTTCACCGTCTTCGGCGGCTCCCTCGGCGAGGTGTTCGGCGAGAAGATCGTCAAGGTGATGGACCTGGCGCTCAAGACCGGCTGCCCGCTGGTCGGCATCAACGACTCCGGCGGCGCCCGCATCCAGGAGGGCGTGGCCGCGCTCGGGCTCTACGCCGAGATCTTCAAGCGCAACACGCACGCCTCCGGCGTCATCCCGCAGATCTCGCTGGTCGTGGGGCCGTGCGCGGGCGGGGCGGTGTACTCCCCGGCGATCACCGACTTCACCGTGATGGTCGACCAGACCTCGCACATGTTCATCACCGGGCCCGACGTGATCAAGACCGTGACCGGCGAAGAGGTCAGCTTCGAGGACCTCGGCGGCGCCCGCACGCACAACTCCCGCTCCGGCAACGCGCACTACCTGGCCTCCGACGAGCAGGACGCGGTCGACTACGTCAAGGAACTGCTGTCGTTCCTGCCGTCGAACAACCTCTCCGACCCGCCCGCGTTCGACGCGGACGCCGAAGCCGGCTCGATCGCCGACGGCGTGGGGGAGTCCGACCTCGAACTCGACACCCTGGTGCCGGACTCGCCGAACCAGCCCTACGACGTCAAGGAGGTGCTCGCCCGCGTCCTCGACGACGGCGAGTTCCTGGAGGTCTCCGCGCTGTTCGCGCCGAACATCGTCGTCGGCTTCGGCCGCGTCGAAGGGCGCAGCGTCGGCGTCGTCGCCAACCAGCCCACCCAGATGGCGGGCACCCTCGACATCGACGCCAGCGAGAAGGCCGCGCGGTTCGTGCGCACCTGCGACGCGTTCAACGTGCCGGTGCTGACCTTCGTGGACGTGCCCGGGTTCCTGCCCGGCACCGACCAGGAGTGGAACGGCATCATCCGGCGCGGCGCCAAGTTGCTCTACGCCTACGCCGAGGCGACCGTCCCGCTCGTCACCGTGATCACCCGCAAGGCCTACGGCGGCGCCTACGACGTGATGGGCTCCAAGCACCTCGGCGCGGACATCAACCTGGCCTGGCCGACCGCGCAGATCGCGGTGATGGGTGCCCAGGGCGCGGCGAACATCCTGTACCGGCGCAGGCTCAAGGAGGCCGCCGAGCGCGGCGAGGACGTCGAGGCGCTGCGCGCCCAGCTCCAGCAGGAGTACGAGGACACCCTGTGCAACCCGTACGTGGCGGCCGAGCGCGGCTACGTCGACTCGGTGATCCCGCCCTCGCACACCCGCGGCTACCTCGCCCGGTCGCTGCGGATGCTGGCGGACAAGCGCGAATCCCTGCCCGCCAAGAAGCACGGCAACATCCCGCTGTGAAGGAGCCGCGATGAGCACTCCGGACGAGAACGCGCCGCGGCTCGACGTGCTGACCGGCGAGGACGACGGCACCGCCGCGCCGCGGACCCCGCTGCTGCGGGTCGTGCGCGGCGCGCCCACCGACACCGAGCTCGCCGCGCTGACCGCGACGATCACCGCGCTCAGCACCACCGCACCGGCCGCGGAACCGCACGGGCCGGTGTCGTACTGGGCGTCCCGCGCGGACCGGCTGCGGTTCGGCCCGGCGCAGGGCGCCCCGCGTCCCGGCGCAGGGGCGTGGCGCTACTCCACGCGGCCGCGCTGATGCGCGCCGCTTCCGGCGCCGCGCGCGCCCCGAAGAACGACCGGCCGGTTCCCGCCCCGGGAACCGGCGGGACACGACCACTGCGTACAGGGATGGTGTGAACACCATGGGGTTGAAGAAGGTTCTGGTGGCCAACCGCGGCGAGATCGCGGTGCGAGTGGTGCGGGCGTGCCGGGACGCCGGCATCGCCTCGGTGGCCGTGTACGCCGAACCGGACGCCGACGCGGTGTTCGTGCGCCTCGCCGACGAGGCGTTCGCGCTGGGCGGCACCACAGCCGCCGAGTCGTACCTGGACTTCCAGAAGGTGATCTCCGCGGCGAACCGCGCCGGGGCGGACGCGGTGCACCCGGGCTACGGCTTCCTGTCCGAGAACGCCGACTTCGCGCAGGCCGTGCTGGACGCCGGGCTGGTGTGGATCGGCCCGACGCCGCAGGCGATCCGCGACCTCGGCGACAAGGTCACCGCCCGCAAGATCGCGCTGGCCGCCGGGGCGCCGCTGGTGCCGGGCACCGAGGACCCGGTCGCCGACGCCGACGAGATCGTCGCCTTCGCCCGGGAACACGGGCTGCCGGTCGCGATCAAGGCCGCGTTCGGTGGTGGCGGCCGCGGCCTCAAGGTCGCCCGCACGCTGGAGGAGATCCCGGAGCTGTTCGACTCCGCGGTGCGCGAAGCCGTGTCGGCCTTCGGCCGCGGCGAGTGCTTCGTGGAGCGCTACCTGGACCGGCCGCGGCACGTCGAGGCCCAAGTGCTCGCCGACCAGCACGGCAAGGTGATCGTCGTCGGCACCCGGGACTGCTCGCTGCAGCGCAGGCACCAGAAGCTGGTGGAGGAGGCGCCCGCCCCGTTCCTCAGCGAGGCGCAGCGCGCGCAGATCCACACCGCCGCCCGCGCCATCTGCGCGCAGGCCGGCTACCACGGCGCCGGGACCGTCGAGTTCCTCGTCGGCGCCGACGGCACCATCTCCTTCCTGGAGGTCAACACCCGGCTGCAGGTCGAGCACCCAGTCTCCGAGGAGACCACCGGCCTGGACCTGGTCAACGAGCAGTTCCGCATCGCCGCGGGCGAGCACCTCGACCTGGACGCCGACCCCACCCCGATCGGCCACTCCATCGAGTTCCGGATCAACGGCGAAGACCCCGGCCGCAACTTCCTGCCCGCCCCCGGCACCGTGACCCGGTTCGTCGCCCCCGCCGGACCCGGCGTGCGGGTGGACGCGGGCGTGGAATCGGGCAGCGTGATCGGCGGCCAGTTCGACTCGCTGCTGGCGAAGGTGATCGTCACCGGCGCCGACCGCCCGCAGGCCATCGCGCGGGCCCGGCGCGTGTTGGAGGAGATGCAGGTCGAGGGCATCGCCACCGTGCTGCCGTTCCACCGCGCCGTGCTGCGCGACCCGGCCTACATCGCCGAGACCGGCCTGGAGTCGTTCACCGTGCACACCCGGTGGATCGAGACCGAGTTCGACAACCGGCTCACCCCGTTCGACGACTCGGTCCCGCCGGAGGAGGAGACCGCGCCGCGCCGCACGGTGATCGTCGAGGTCGACGGCCGCCGCGTGGAGGTCTCGCTGCCCGCGGACCTGGGCGGCGGTACCGCACCGGCCGCGGCGGCGAAGAAGAAGCCGCGCAAGCGCGCCGCCGGTGGCGCGGGCGGAGCGGTCTCCGGCAACGCGGTCACCGCACCCATGCAGGGCACCCTGATCAAGCTCGCCGTGGAAGAAGGCGCGCAGGTCGCCGCCGGGGAGCTGATCGGCGTGCTGGAGGCCATGAAGATGGAGAACCCCGTCACCGCGCACAAGGACGGCACGGTCACCGGTCTCAGCGCCGCACCGGGCGACTCGGTGTCGCAGGGCGCGGTGCTCTGCACGATCGAGGACTGATCGGATCCCCGCCGGGCGGTGCGCGCCCGGCGGGGCACCGGTACCGCGAACCCGCACCCGGTCGCGGCGGAAACCCGCGCGGCGGCGGGAGATCCGGACGAGAGTCCACTGTGGACGACGATGTGGTCGCGGCGGTGCGTGCGACCGACACTCCTCGAGGAGGAACGATGGACGCGTTGTGCACCTGCCTGTGCCGCCAAGCCGGCCACCACGGCATCTGCCAGGAGATCCCCGAGCACGGCCTCCGGCTGCTCGCCCCGCAGCTCACGATGACCTCCACGGGAGAGGTCTGCCGGCCCTGCTACCAAGCGACATCCCGCCCCACCGCCCGCCGCATCCCGCAGCTCACCTGAGCTTGCTCTCGCTGGTTCCGCTGCTCGGGGATCGGGTGGCGGAACCTCAGCGGCTTCCTCGCTGCGGGATCGTTTTCACCGGTGGCTCCGCCACAGGAGAAAACGCTGTCCTCGCGAGGAAGCCGCTGAGAACCCGTGGCGGTGCGAGT
>NZ_JBEYUS010000096.1:0-18619 GCF_040643635.1 Saccharopolyspora sp. NPDC047091 | reverse complement strand
GGGTGTGGGGTGGGGCCGCGCCCACTGGGCGCTGGCCGGGTCCGCGCGCCCGGTGCGGGGGGGGGGGGGGCCCCCCCCCCCCCCCCCCACCGCTGCGTTCGGGGTGCTGCGTTCGGATGTCGCGTTCGACGGTTCCGCGGTCGGGGTTCCCGTGGTCGGCGTGGCGCGACCGCAGCGTCGTGCGCTGCGGGATCGGGCGGGTACCGTGACCGCACCGCGCGTCGCGGCCGGTTCCGGGACCGCGGGTCGGGTGCAGAGCCGCACCCGGGCACGAGCGACGGAGGAACCGTGCGGGAGCTCCCGAGAGGCGCCGACATCAGCAGGGCCAGCGCGGCCCGGATCTACGACTACGGCCTCGGCGGGTCGCACAACTTCGAGGTCGACCGCAAGGTCCTCGACGACATCAAGCGGATCTTCCCCGCCACGCCGCAGCCGGCCCTCGACAACCGGGCGTTCCTCGGCCGCGCGGTGCGGTACTGCCTGCGGGCCGGAATCCGCCAGTTCCTCGACCTCGGCTCCGGGATGCCGACCGTCGGCAACGTGCACGAGATCGCGCAGCAGGGCGACCCGGCGGCGCGCGTGGTCTACGTGGACGTCGACCCGGTCGCCGTCGCTTGCAGCCGCGCGCTGCTCGGCGGAGATCCGCGCACCACCGTGCTGCAGGCCGACATGCGCGAACCGGAGACGATCCTCGGCCACCCGGAAGCGCTGCGGCTGCTGGACTTCGCGGAACCCGTGGCGGTGCTGATGGTCGCGATGGCGCACTACCTCACCGACGAGGACGACCCGGCGAGCGCGCTCGCCGCCTACCGCAAGGCGATGCGCCCCGGCTCGCTCCTGGTGTTCTCGCACATGACCGCCGACGACCACCCCGAGGTGCACCGCACCGCGGAGACGTTCAACGCGGGCGGCTCGGAGCGGCTGGTGCTGCGCTCCAAGGACGAGATCACCGTGCTGCTGGCCGATTTCGAGTTCGTCGAACCCGGCCTGGTCCACCCCGCGGACTGGCGGCCGGACGGCCCCCTCACCCCGGACCACGTCCCCTCCGAAGCCGCCTGCTACGCCGCCGTCGCCACCCCGCGGAGCTGACCGGTCGGTCCGGAAATCCTTGCGTGGCAAGGACTGCGCGTCCCCGAAGTCCGGAATATCCGTTGCCGGACGGAAGTCGTGGGGCTGATGTGGTGAACGTCTTGGTATGAAAGCGCGTTCCTGCGACCGCAATGTGTTCGAACCCCTGTGCCTGTGGCACGGTGGAGTGAACTGCGAAAGCAGGAAGGACGTGAAGCCCATGCGCAACGTGAACAAGCGCCTCGGTCGGGCGGCCACCGTGGCCGCCCTGGTCGCCGGCGCGGCGCTCACCGGCACCGCCGCCTACGCGGACGCCGGGGACGTGACGCCCTGCCAGGCGACGGCGAAGGCCTGCGTGGACCTGTCGTCGAAGCAGGCGTGGCTGCAGGGGAACGGCCAGGGCTTCTACGGGCCGGTGCCGCTGACCTCCGGGAAGGCCGGCTCGGAAACCCCCGTCGGCACCTTCCGGGTGCAGTGGAAGGACGCCGACCACCGCAGCTCCGAGTTCGACAACGCACCGATGCCGAACTCGGTGTTCTTCACCACCACCGGGGTCGCCTTCCACGAGGGCAGCCTCGAACAGGAGTCGAACGGCTGCGTGCACCTGTCCACCACCGCCGCCAAGAAGTTCTTCGACAGCCTGAACCCGGGCGACGAGGTCCAAGTCGTGCAGTGATCCAGGACCACGAGCAGGGGCGGCATCCGCACGGGTGCCGCCCCGCTTCGCGTCCGGAGGCCCGCACCGGTGCCGCCCCGGCCGGTGCGAAGATGGGGCGGTGACACGGATCGTGGCGGGCAGTGCGGGCGGCAGGCGGATCGACGTGCCGCCGCGCGGCACCCGCCCCACCTCGGAGCGGGTCCGCGAGGCCGTGTTCAGCGCGCTCGAAGCGGCCGTGGACCTGGACGGGGCGCGGGTGCTCGACCTCTACGGCGGCTCCGGGGCGCTCGGGTTCGAAGCGCTCTCCCGCGGCGCCGCGCACGCCACGTTCGTCGAAGCGGACCGCCGCGCCGCGCAGATCATCCGGCGCAACGCCGGGACCCTCGGCTTCCGGCAGGTCGCCGTCGAGCAGGCCAAGGCGGAGACCGCGCTGGCCACCCCGCCCGGGGAACCGTACGACCTGGTGCTGGCCGACCCGCCGTACGACCTCGATCCGGCCCGGCTGGCCCAGGTGCTGACCGCGCTGGCCACCGGCGGCTGGACGGCGCCCGGCGGGCTCGTCGTGCTGGAGCAGTCCACCCGCAGCGGCGAGCCGGCCTGGCCCACGCCGCTGACGGCCGACCGCACCCGCCGCTACGGCGACACCGCGGTGCACTGGGCGTTCCTGGAGGACGCGCTCCCGGAGGACCGGGCACTCCTGGAAGGTCAGGCGCCCCTGGACGACCGCGAGTCCCAGGAGGACGTCCCGAGGCTCCCGGAAGGCGAGCGGCGGCCCGGCTAGCAGCCCGGATCGGGCGCGTCCGATCGGGCGGTGACCCGTGCCACGTCCGGCCTGAGGCGGACGGAACCCGGTGCTAACGTCCGGCCTCATGAGACGTGCCGTGTGTCCTGGCTCCTACGACCCGGCCACCAACGGCCATCTCGACATCATCGAGCGGTCCGCGGGCCTGTTCGACGAGGTGGTCGTCGCGGTCCTGGTGAACAAGAGCAAGCGCAGCCTGTTCACCGTGGAGGAGCGGCTGGACATGCTCCGCGAGGTCACCGAGCCGTGGCCGAACGTGCGGATCGACTCCTGGCACGGGCTGCTGGTGGACTACTGCCGGGAGAACGACATCTCGGCGATCGTCAAGGGCCTGCGCGCGGTCAGCGACTTCGACTACGAGCTGCAGATGGCGCAGATGAACCAGCGGCTGTCCGGGGTGGAGACCCTGTTCATGTCGACCAACCCGCTCTACAGCTTCCTGGCCAGCTCCCTGGTCAAGGAGGTCGCGACCTACGGCGGGGACGTGGCGAGCCTGGTGCCGCCGAAGATCGAGCAGCGGCTGGTGGCCCGCGTCGCCGAGCGCAACGCCGAGAACTCCTGACGCCCGCCGGTGCTCAGCCGGTGAGGTCCAGCTTCATCCCCACGTGGCTGTGCTCGAAGCCCAGCCGCGCGTAGAACCGGTGCGCCCGCTCCCGCGAGACGTTGCTGGTGAGCTGCAGGATCCGCGCCCCGCGCCCGCGGGCCTGCTCGACGGCCCACCGCACCATCTCCGCGCCCAGCCCGCGCCCGCGCTGGTCCTCCCGCACCCGCACCGCCTCCAGCTGCGCCCGCGTCGCGCCCGCGTGCGAGAGGCCCGGGATGAACGTGAGCTGCAGCGTGCCCACCACCTCGCCCGCCCGGTCGGCGACGGCGAGCAGCTGGTTCGGGTCGGCGTCGATCGCCGCGAACGCCGCCGCGTACGCCGGATCGCCGGGGCGCTCCCGCAACCGGCCCAGCGGGTCGTCGGCGAGCAGGTCCACGATCGCGGCGAGGTCGGCTTCGACGGCGCTGCGGAGAACGGGAGATGTCATGGGCCGACCGTAGGACCACGTGCGGGTGAACTGTGCGTCCACCCGGCTTCGTGTTCACGACAAGCCTCCAGCTGATCATGGCCGCGGGTTAGCGTCCGGGCATGAAGATCTCGTCGAAAGCCATGAACATCCTGCTGGCCGGTGTGCTCGCCGTCGCGGGCCTGTTCGGCGTCTCGGTGACCGCGCTGTCGGCCGACCCGGTCGGCGTCGGCACCCACCAGGTCGCCGCGGCCGAGTGCGGCGACACCTCCGGGTTCGACGCGGTGAAGCTCTCCGCGCTGCCCGCCGAGGCCTCCGACACCGTGGACCTGATCAACAAGGGCGGCCCGTTCCCGTACCCGCAGGACGGCGGCACGTTCAGCAACCGCGAGGGCATCCTCCCGGACTGCGCCAGCGGTTACTACAAGGAGTACACCGTCGAGACCCCGGGCAGCGACGACCGCGGTGCGCGCCGCTTCGTCGTGGGGGAGAACGGTGAGTTCTTCTACACCGACGACCACTACGAGAGCTTCTCCATCACCGACATCAACGGCTGACCTCCCGGTCGCCGCGCGCGGGCCGCTCGTCCTCCGGGGCGGGCGGCCCGTTCGCGTTCCGGCGGCTCGAAACGGGACACGCGCGGCTAGGTTCCCCACTTCGGGCGAGGCTGGCGGCACACTGGTGATCGGCCGACCCGTGATCCCCGGGGCCGGGGTCTGGTGTCATGCTTGCCGCTCCGGACGGCTACGACGGCAGGGAGATCGAGGTGTACCGGGTTTTCGAGGCGCTGGACGAGCTCGTCACGATCGTGGAGGAGGCGCGCGGGGTACCGATGACCTCGGGCTGCGTCGTTCCCCGCGGCGACGTGCTGGAGCTGCTCGACGACGTGCGGGACGCGTTCCCGCAGGAGCTCGACGACGCCCAGGACGTGCTCGACCACCGCGACGACGTGGTGTCCAAGGCCGAGGCGCAGTCCGGCAAGGCGATAGGGGACGCCAGGTCCGAAGCGGACCGCACCCTGTCCTCCGCCCGCGCCGAGGCCGAGCAGCTCGTCGCCGACGCCCAGGAGCAGGCCGATCAGCTCGTCGCCGACGCCCGCGCCCACGCCGAGGAATCGGTGACCGCGGGCCGCCGCGAGTACGAGGACTACGTGGGCCGCGCCCAGTCCGAGGCCGACCGCATGGTGCAGGCCGGCCGCGCCGCCTACGACCAGTCCGTGCACGAAGGCCGCTCCGAGCAGGCCCGGCTGGTCGCCGACACCGAGGTCGCCCAGGCGGCGCACGCCGAGGCGCGGCGCATCACCGAAGCCGCCCAGGAGGACGCGGAGCGGCTGCGCAGCGAGTGCGACGCCTACGTGGACGCCCGGCTCGCCGACTTCGAGGACCTGCTCAGCCGTACCCTGCGCACCGTCGGCAAGGGCCGCCAGCAGCTGCGCAGCCCGGTCGGGGTTCCGTTCGACTACGAGGAGTCCCGGCACGGCGCGCCCACCTACGAGGAGAACTGACGCCGCCACCCACCTGCGGCCGGGGCGATTCCGGGTGGTCGCGGGCGTGGCGTACGCTGGGCGCTCGTCCAGCCGTCGGCTGGTGCAGTGCCCCATCCCTTCACCTCGACGAGATTCGTGATGTCCCAGAACCGTGATGCAGCAAGTGCCGCCCCGCAGGTCGGCCCGTGGGTGATCGACACCCGCGAGCTCGGCCACCGCGCGGGCAGCAGCCGCAGCTTCGACCGCAGCGCCCCGGCGCCCGCCGGTTTCGGCCTGGAGATGATCGGAGTGCCGGAAGGCGACCCCGTCCAGCTCGACGTGCTGGCGGAGTCGGTGGTGGAAGGGGTGCTGATCTCGGGCACCGCCACGGCGGAGTTCACCGGTGAGTGCGCGCGCTGCCTCGACCAGTTCTCCGAGGAGATCGAGATCGAGCTGCGCGAGCTGTACGCCTACCCGGACAGCACCACCGAGGCGACCACCGACGAGGACGAGGTCAGCCGCGTCGTCGACGATCTGATCGACCTGGAGCCCGCGGTGCGGGACGCGATGCTGCTGACGATGCCCACGTCCCCGGTGTGCAGTGAGGACTGCGAAGGTCTCTGCACCGGGTGCGGGGTGAAGTGGGCCGAACTCGGCTCCGATCACACCCATGAGACGATGGACCCTCGCTGGGCCGCGCTGCGTGAGCGGTTCGGCGGGAACGAAGAGGAGAACTAGTCGTGGCCGTCCCCAAGCGCAAGATGTCCCGCTCCAACACCCGGCACCGCCGGTCCCAGTGGAAGGCCACCGCGCCGACCCTGGTGCAGTGCTCGAACCGGGCCTGCCGGGAGCAGAAGCTGCCGCACGTCGTCTGCCCGGCCTGCGGCCAGTACGACGGCCGCCAGGTCGTCCAGCCCGCCTGACGCGCGCGGATCGCGGAGTGGGGGGAAAGCAGTCCCGGAACCGCGTTGCGGACCGGGCCCCGTTGATGTCAGCGCTCGGCGTCGAACTCGACGCCGAGCTGCTCACGCTTGCCCTGACGCACCGCTCCTACGCGTACGAGAACGGTGGTCTGCCGCCGAACGAGCGGCTCGAGTTCCTCGGCGACTCCGTGCTGGGCCTGGTGATCACCGACCGGCTGTACCGGGAGCACCCGGACCTGCCGGAAGGTCAGCTGGCCAAGCTGCGCGCGAGCCTGGTGAACATGCACGCGCTGGCCGGAGTGGCCCGGACCCTCGGTGAGGGCGGGCTCGGCCGGTACCTGCTGCTCGGCCGCGGTGAGGAGCTCACCGGCGGTCGGGACAAGGCGAGCATCCTGGCGGACAGCCTGGAGGCGGTGCTCGGTGCGGTGTACCTGGAGAACGGGATCGACGTCGCCAGGGACCTCATCTACCGCCTGTTCGGCGCGCTGCTGACCGAGGCGCCGCAGCGCGGTGCCGGGTTGGACTGGAAGACGAGCCTGCAGGAGCTCACCGCGGCCGCCGGGCTGGGTGTGCCGGAGTACCGGGTGCAGGAACGCGGACCTGATCACCGCAAGGAGTTCAGCGCGTTCGTGGCCGTGGCGGGCGACACCCTCGGCGAGGGTGACGGCCGGACCAAGAAGGAAGCCGAGCAGAAGGCCGCCGAGGCGGCGTGGCGCTCGTTGTCCGAGCGGGAGCAGAACGCTCAGGACCAGGCCGACCAGACCGGCGAGTCCGGGGCGGACGAGTCCGCCGCGAGCGCTTCCGGTGACGGTGCGGCCCGCGACGGCGATACCGCGTGATCGTCCAGCGGTAGAGCGGTTTTCACTGCCGGTCGAGCGGTGGAACCTCCGGCGGCTCCGGCCGCCGCGGGATCCTCTGCTCGACCGGTTTTTTCGCGCGCTGCGGCGCGCACGTCGATGTTCCGCCGCCGTCGTGCGGCGAGTCCCCGCGGTGCCGAGAGGTGGGCGCGTGCCCGAGTTGCCCGAGGTCGAGGTGGTCCGGCGCGGTGTCGCCGAGCACGTGACCGGACGAACCGTGTCCGCAGTGGAGGTCCTGCACCCGCGCGCGGTGCGCAGGCACGTCCCCGGGCCCGACGACTTCGCGGCCCGGCTGGTCGGCCGCACCGTGCGCGGCGCGCGGCGGCGCGGCAAGTACCTCTGGCTGGTGCTGGACGAGGACGCGGCGCCGCAGGCCACCGAGTTCGTCGGCACCGCCGACGCGCCCGGCGAAGCGGTGCTGACCCACCTCGGCATGAGCGGCCAGCTGCTGGTGCAACCGGTCGGGACCGCGGACGAGAAGCACCTGCGGGTGCGGTTCGCGTTCGCCGACGGCGGTCCCGAGCTGCGGTTCGTGGACCAGCGCACCTTCGGCGGGCTCAGCCTGGCCGACCAGGTGGCGGTCGACGGGGTGCTGCTGCCGACGCCGGTGGCCCACATCGCGCCGGACCCGCTGGAGGAGGCCTTCGACCTCGACTCGGTGGTGGCGAAGCTGCGGTCGCGGCGCACCGGGGTGAAGCGGGCGCTGCTCGACCAGAGCCTGATCTCCGGGGTCGGCAACATCTACGCGGACGAAGCGCTGTGGCGGGCGAAGCTGCACTGGGCGCGGCCCACCGCCACGCTGACCGGCCCGGAGGTGCGGGCGCTGCTCGCCGCCGTCACCGAGGTGATGGGGGAGGCGTTGCAGGTGGGCGGTACCTCGTTCGACGCGCTGTACGTCAACGTCAACGGCGAATCCGGTTACTTCGACCGGTCGCTCGCGGTGTACGGCCAGGCGGAGCGGCCCTGCCCGCGGTGCGGGGCGGTGGTGCGGCGGGACGCGTTCATGAACCGCTCGTCCTACACCTGCCCGGTGTGCCAGCCGGAACCCCGCAACGCGCACCGCTGACGCGGGCGGGCCCCTCGGCTGCTGCGTGAACCGAGGGGCCCTGGACCAGTGCCACGCTCGAGCGGTGTTCGCTGACCCGGGCGTCGGCTACCCGGGGTGGCGCGGGGTGAATCATGCGGGCCTGGGTGGATCGTGCCGGCCGAGGCGGGTCGTGCGAGCGGGGGCGGACTAGCGGGAGCCGGGGATCTCGCCGGTGGTGGCGATCCGCTCGGCGACGTCCCGGAGCTTGACGTTGGTGTGCTGCGAGCTGGTGCGGAGCACGTCGAAGGCCTGGTCCGCGGAGATCTTGTAGCGCTCCATGACGATGCCGAGCGCCTCCCCGATGAGCTGGCGGGTGGCGACCGCCGAGTGCAGCTGCGCGTCGACGCGGGCGGAGGAGAACGCGACCGCGGCGTGCGAGGCCATGATCCAGCCGATCAGCTCGGAGTGGTCGGTGAAGGCACCGGGCCGCGAGGAGTAGAGGTTCAGCGCGCCCAGCTCGTCCTCGTCGGTGAACAGCAGGAAGCCCATCATGCTGCCGATGCCGAGCTCCCGGGCCTTCGCCGCGTAGCGGGGCCAGCGCGTCGTGCCGGTCATGTCGGCGATGCGGTAGGCCTGCTCGCGGTGCTGGGCGGCGTCCAGGCACGGCCCTTCGCCCAGCTCGACCTGGAACCGGTCCGAGTTGCCGACCAGGTCGTCCGTCACCGCGAGGGTCTCCACGCGGCGCCGCTCGCCGCCGCCGTGCAACGTCATGATCCCGGCGTGCTCACAGCCGTCCACCAGCGCGACGGCGTGCCGGCAGATGCGGTCCAGGGTGGGTTGGACGCCGTCCTGGGCGAGCAGATCCCGCGACATGGTGGCCAGTGCGACCGCCAGTTCTTCGGCTCCGTTGCGCAACGCACCTCCCGAGGTGGACGACCATCCCTCGCCCCTACCCGTTCCCGAGCATCGCGACACCCGCCCGGTCGATGCGGAGCAGGACGGTGCCGTGGGCGGGGACCTCGGCGGTGAGCGGGCCGGTGGTGCCGTCGGTGAGGTTCCGCGCCCGGTGCGGCCCGGCGGGGAGGCCCAGCTCGGCGGGATCGGCGGTGATGCGGGCCGGGGTGTCGCCGCGGTTGTAGAGGGCGATGGCGGTGCCGTCGTGCAGCGGTTTCGCCCAGACCTGGTGGTCGCCGCCGCGGACCTGGCGGGCCGCCGCGCCGAGCGGGTCCTGGTCGACGGCGAGCAGGTCGGGATCGGTGAGCAGCGCGCGGTCCGCCTCGCTCATCGTCCGGGGGTCGTTGCCCGCGATGAGCGGGGCGGCGAACATGGCCCACATGCTCAGGTGGGTGCGTTCCTCGTCGGGGGTGAGCCCGGCGTAGCCGTTCACGCCGTGCACGCCGACCTCCAGCATGTCCGGATCGTTCCAACACCCCGGGCGCACCCGATCCGCAAGTCCATTGTGGACTTCGATGATGTTCCGCACGCCCATCGGATGTGCGTTGCGGTTCCCGGAATCCCACACCGGCTGGATGTCCTCGGTCGTGCGCGCCAGGTGCGCGATCCCGCACCAGCTCTCGGATTCCCCCGGCTCGCCGGGGAAGTTGCTGTTCGGGTTGGTGCTGAAGACGATCGGCCTGCCGGTGGCGGCGAGCGCGTCGCGCATCGCGGTGAACGCGGCGCGCACGTTCCGGGTGGAACCGCCGCCGGAGCACCAGTCGTACTTGAGGTAGTCCACGCCCCAGGACGCGAAGGTGCGGGCGTCCTGCACCTCCCGGTCACCGCTGCCGGTCGCGCCCGGGTACGCGCCGGTGCGCTGCGCGCAGGTCCGCACGTTCGGCGACAGGTAGATCCCGAACCGCAGGCCCCGCGCGTGCAGGTAGTCGCCGAGCGCCGCCATGCCGCCGGGGAAGCGGGCGCGGTCGGCCCGCAGGTTCCCGGCGGCGTCGCGCTCCGGTTCGTACCAGCAGTCGTCCACGACGACGTAGCGGTAGCCGGCGTCCCGCATCCCCGACGCCACCATGGCGTCCGCCACACCGCGGATCTTCGCCTCGTCGATGTCGCAGCCGAAGGTGTTCCAGCTGTTCCAGCCCATCGGCGGGGTGGCCGCGGGCGGCACCGGAAGTGGTGCCGCCGCGGCGGTGTCCCGCGGTGGGGCGCTGGTGCCCGCGAGCGCGAGCACGGCCAGCAGGGCGAGCGCGACGCTCGGCACCCGGCGAGCGGTCCTCCCGGTGGCCGTCGGCATCAGTGCCGGTTCGCGCAGTCGTAGAGCCGGGTCGGTGCGTCCTCCCCGCCGGTGCCGGTCGTCGCCCCGCCGGTGCCGGTCGTCGCTGCGGTGCCGCCGTAGTCGGCCGGGTCGACGGCGGTGCAGTGCGCGGCGACCCAGGCCATCGACTCGTCGACGACGCGGGTGTCGACGTCCTCGCCGGTGCTCCGCACCCCGGAGCTGCCGTTGGTCCACACGAAGCGCAACCGTCCTTCCTCGACGTAGGTCCGCAGCCGGTCGACGGTGGGGGCCGGGTCGTTGCCGTTGTAGCCGCCGACGGCCATCACCGGCTCGCCGGTGTCCAGGATGATCGGTGCGGCCACCATGGCGCCGACGACCGCGACCAGCCAGGTCTCGCCCTGGTGGTGGTCGGTGAGGTAGCGGACCACCTCGTCGCTCACCTCGGAGCTCTGGCCACCGGGACCGCCGCGGCGGCCGTCGCCGGACGTCCGGGCGTTCTGGCCGTCCGCGTTCTGCCCGTTCGGGTTCTGCCCGTTCGGGTTCTGCCCGTTCGGGTTCCGGCCGTCCGAGCTCGTGCCGTCCGCGTTCGGGTCGGCCGAGTCCTGACCGCTGGAGTCCGGCCCGTCCGCACCCCGGCCGCCCGCGCCCCGCCCGTCGGCGCCCGGTCCACCGCGCCCGTCCTGGCCGGGACCGCGCTGGCCCCGGCCCGGACCGCCACCGCCGGGACCGCCGCCCGGGCCGCCCTGCGCGGTCGGTCCGGCGGACGGGAACGTCGCCTGGATCGGCGTGCTCAGCGGGGTCAGCGCGTAGGCCGTCGGCCCGGACAGCACCGCGATCAGCCCGGCCAGCAGCGCCGCCAGCCCGAGCTTCGCCCGCCGCATCCGCCGCTCCCGGGGGAACGCGAGCAGCAGCACCAGCACCAGTACCGAGACCGCGGTGAGCACCGCGATCAGCGGCGGCAGCCAGCCGATCCAGTCGGAGTCCAGCAGCGCGCACGCCCACGCCCCGGTGGCCGCGATCGACAGCGGCAGCAGCGCACCCCACCCGGTCGAGACCCGGAACAGCCGCACCATGCACACCACGCCGATGCCGGTCACGGCCGCGAGCGGCGCCGCCAGCGCCACCGTGTAGTACGGGTGCCAGATGCCGGAGGCGAAGGTGAACACCGCCGCGGTCACCAGCAGGGTTCCCAGCCACAGCAGGAGATCCGCGCGCTGCGCGTCGTGCGCGGGCCGCCGCCGCAGGTACACCAGCGCGGCGATCGCGCCGCACAGCGCCAGCGGGAACAGCCAGGAGATCTGCCCGGCCACCTGGTCGCTGATCAACCGGGTGAGGCCCTCGTCGCCCCCGCCGGGTCCGCCGCCCATCCCGCCGGGTCCGCCCCCGCCGGGCGGCATCCCGCCGGGCATCCCGCCGGATGGCATCCCGCCACCGCCGCCTCCGCCGGTCATCCCGGGCGACATGATGTGGTTCTGCCCGAGCACCCGCCCGAGCCCGTTGTAGCCGAGCAGCAGGTCCAGCACCGTGTTGTCCGTGCTGCCGCCGATGTAGGGCCGCGAGGCGGCGGGCACGGCGTCCACCGCGACCAGCCACGCGGCGCTCACCCCGGCCAGCACCAGCCCGGCGACGCCGAGGTTCAGCAGCTTCCGCGGCCACCGCGGCCGGGCCGCGACCAGGTACACCACCGCGATCACCGGGACCACGAAGTACGCCTGCAGCATCTTCGCGTTGAACGCGAGCCCGATCGCCACCGCGCTCCACACCAGCGGCACGAGCTTCCCGGAGCGGATCGCGTTGGAGGCGCCCCAGATCGCCAGCACGGTGAGCAGCACCAGCAGCCCGTCCGGGTTGTTGTGCCGCGCCATCGCCACCGCGATCGGCGTCACCGCCAGCGCCAGCGCCGCCAGCAGCCCGGCGGCGTGCCCGAAGGAACGCCGCACCAGGTGGTGCACCACGGCCACGGTGAGCACGGCGAACACGGCCTGCGGCACCAGCAGGCTCCACGTGCCGAACCCGAAGACCCGCGCCGACAGCGCCTGCACCCACAGCGCCAGCGGCGGCTTGTCCACGGTGATGAACGAGGCCGCGTCCAGCGAGCCGTAGAAGAACGCCTTCCAGCTCTGCGTCATGCCCAGCACCGTCGCCGAGTAGTACGTGTTCGCCCACTCGTTGATCGACAGCGCCCAGGTGTCGAGCACCGCCGACACCGCCAGCACCGCGATCAGCGCCGGCCGCGCCCACGCCGGGTCCGCCCTCCTGCCCAGCACCCACCGGGCCGCCCGGGACCGTTCCTGCTCCACCGCGTCACTCCTCTGCTCGCCGTCGCCCCGACGGTGGACGGCGAAGCTGGGAATCGGCTGGACGTCCGGTGCGAGCACTCCGGCCGGTCCGGCGCCCGTTCGCGCAGCACCCGGCACCCCGGCGGTGCGCGGGCGCGCGCGACGGGCCCGGATTCCCAGCGAACTCCCACCCGGCGCCTAGGCCCTGGACAACCCGGCGGTGCTTCATGGAACCCGGGTCGCCAGAGCTGCCGGCCGTGATGTCAGGAGCGGGAGAACGTGGGAAAGGGATGAACGTGATGCCGCAAGGAAGTGTCGATACCGCGCGCCGGGGGGCGATGGCGCGCGAGACGGCGACGGTCGATCTGGTGATCCCGGTCTACAACGAGGAACGGTCGCTGCCGGGGTGCCTGCAGGTGCTCCAGCACCACCTCGAGCACGAATTCCCGTTCTGCTGGACGATCACGGTCGTCGACAACGCCAGCACCGACGGGACGCTGCGCGTCGCCCACGAGATGTCCGAGTCGATGCCCAACGTGCGGGTGCTGCACCTGGACCGCAAGGGCCGGGGCCTGGCGCTGCGCACCGCGTGGGGTTACAGCGACGCGGACGTGGTGGTCTACATGGACGTGGACCTCTCCACCGGGCTGGACGGGTTGCTGCCACTGGTGGCGCCGCTGGTCAACGGGCATTCGGACCTGGCCATCGGGTCCCGGCTGGCGCCGGGTTCGCGGACCATCCGCGGGGCGAAGCGGGAGCTGATCTCGCGTGCCTACAACAAGGTGATCCGCTGGACGCACGGTGCGCGGTTCACCGACGCGCAGTGCGGGTTCAAGGCGGCGCGCACCGACGTGATCCGGCCGCTGCTGCGCAAGGTCGAGGACGACTCCTGGTTCTTCGACACCGAACTGCTGCTGCTGGCCGAGCACAACGGGCTGCGGGTGCACGAGGTGCCGGTGGACTGGGTCGAGGACGTCGACACCCGCGTCAACGTCACCAAGACCGCCACCGACGACATCGCCGGGCTGCTGCGGGTGGCGCGGGCCAAGCTGACCGGCGCCGCCACCGTGGAAGGCCTGCCGCGGCGGCCGGAACCGCGCGCCGCGCACCCGCAGGCGGTGCTCGCGGAACGGGAGAACGGCCTGCTGTGGCAGCTGTTCTCCTTCGGGATCATCGGCATCTTGTCCACAGTGGCCACGTCGGTGCTGTACGCGCTGCTGCGGTCGTGGTGGCCGCCGCTGGTCGCGAACCTGGTGGCGCTGACCGTGACGACCCTGTGGAACACCGAGGCGAACCGGCGGTTCACCTTCGTCGGGCGGGCCGCGTCCTCCGGGCGGGTGCACCTGCAGGGGCTGGTGGTGTTCGCCCTGTACTACGTGGTGACCTCCGGGGCGCTGCTGGTGCTGGACGCCGCGGTCCCGGACGCCTCCCGCTGGCTGGAGGTGCTGGTGCTGATCGCCTCCTCGGTCGTCGGCACCGCGCTGCGCTTCGTGCTGCTGCGCGCCTGGGTGTTCCGCCCGAAGACGACGCAACCCACCCCCGTTCCCCCCACTTCTGAGAAGGAAGCAGCATGACCACGGTCGCACTCGGCGCGCCCGCAGCGCACGCCGTCGACACAGCCGTCCGGAGGCGGTGGCACCCGTTCGCGCTCGGCGCGATCTGCCTGCTCGCCGCGGTCCTCTACGCCTGGGGGATCGGCGATTCCTGGGGCAACACGTACTACTCCGCGGCGGTCAAGTCGATGTCGCAGAGCTTCGAGAACTTCCTGTTCGGGTCGTTCGACCCGGCCGGGGTGGTCACCGTGGACAAGCCGCCGATGGCGCTGTGGGTCCAGGTGGCGTCCGCGAAGATCTTCGGCTTCACCCGGTTCGCGGTGCTGTTCCCGCAGGTCGTGATGGGTGCGGCCGGGGTGTTCCTGCTGCACCGCGTGGTGCGCCGGTGGGCGGGGGAGCACGCCGCGCTGCTGGCGGCGCTGGTCATGGCGCTGACGCCGATCACGGTGGCGATCAACCGGGACAACAACCCGGACACGCTGCTGGTGCTGCTGGTGGTGGCCGCCGCGTACGCGCTGACCCGCGCGCTCGCGGCGGAACGCGCCTCCCGCGCCACCTGGTGGCTGGTCGGTGCGGCCGCGCTCATCGGCTGCGGGTTCATGACGAAGATGCTGCAGGCGTGGATGCTGCTGCCGGTGTTCATCGCCGCGTACCTGGTGGGGCGCGAGGCGTCCTGGGGGCGCAAGGCGCTGGACCTGGTGGCGGCGGCGGTGACGGTGCTGGTCACCTCGTTCTGGTGGGTGGCGGCGACGATGCTGTGGCCGTCGCCGAAGCCCTACATCGGTGGCAGCGAGGACGGTTCCGCGCTGGACCTGATCTTCGGCTACAACGGGTTCGGCCGGATCTTCGGCGGCGAGGGCAACGGCGGTGGCGGGGGTTCCTCGTCGGGCGGTGGTCCCGGCGGTGGCGGGCCCGGTGGCGGTGGCGGCTTCTCCGGTGAGTCCGGGCTGCTGCGGTTCGCGAACGAGCAGCTCGCCGGGCAGATCAGCTGGCTGTTCCCGCTGTGCGCGCTGGTGCTGGTCTCCGTCGTGGTGGGGGCGGTGCTGCGGCGCCGCGCCGGGGAGCCGGGCGACCGGTTCGAGGCCGCGGGCTGGGTGCTGTGGGGCGGCTGGCTGGTGTTCATCTGGCTGATGTTCAGCTTCGCCCAGGGCACGATGCACCCGTACTACACGACGATGCTGGCGCCCGCGGTCGGCGCGGTCGCCGGCGCCGGGCTGGTCCGGTTCGGACGCTCCTACCGGTCGGGCGCGGGCAAGGCGTGGCTGCTGCTGCCGCTGGGCGTGGTGCTCACCGTGGCGTGGGCGGCGGTGCTGGTGTTCCGCGATCCGGAGTGGAACGGCTGGGCCGGGTACCTGGCGATCGGGCTGGGCGTGGTGGCGGTGCTCGCGCTGCTGCTCGGCCGCGGCAGGCGCGCGGTGAGCGCCGTGGCGCTGGCGTTGTCACTGGCCGCGGTGCTGGCCGTGCCGAGCGTGTGGTCGGCGGCGACGGCGTTCGCGTCGGACGGCGGAGGCGGCATGGGCGGGGCGAACCCGACGGCCGGTCCGTCGACCGGGATGGGCGGTCCGGGCGGTGGCGGTCCCGGTGGCATGCCGGGGCGGAGCTCGCAGGACGGGAACGCCTCGGGCCAGGATTCGCCGGGGCAGAACGCTCAGGACCAGGGCTCGCAGGACCAGAACTCGCAGGACCAGGGCGCGCCGGACCGGAGTTCGCGGCCCGGCGGCGGGCAGTCCCGCGGCGGTCCCGGCGGCATGAGCGACGAGTCCCTCACCGACGAGCAGCAGTCGCTGCTGGCGTACGTGACCGCGCAGGCCGGTGACCGGGAGATCCCGCTCGCGGTCGAGGGCGGGGCGCACGGCGCGAGCTCCTACATCATCAACAGCGACCTCCCCGTGATCGGCATGGGCGGGTTCATGGGCAGCGACGACGCGCCGTCGGTGGCGCAGCTGACCTCCTGGAAGCAGGCCGGGCAGCTCGGCTTCGTGCAGCTCGGCGGCATGGGCGGTCCCGGCGGCGGTGGCCCCGGTGGCGGCGGTCCGGGCGGCACGTCCGGGCAGCGGTCCCAGGGCGGCCAGGACCAGGACGGCCAGGACCAGGACGGGAACGGCCGCTCGCAGGGCGGCGGGATGCCCGGCGGCCAGGGCGGTGCCGCCACCGAGCGCCAGGAGTGGGTGGAGCAGAACTGCACCCTGGTGGACGCCGCGACCTACGGGGGCACCAGCTCCGAGCAGGACGGCCAGTCCTCCGGCGGTCTCTACGACTGCCGGGGTTGAGCCTCCGCCGCCGGGCCCGCGCGCAGGCCCGGCGGCGGTCCGGCCGAGGCGCCCCGGATCGCGTTCGACGACGAACGCGCCGGGGCGTCGCGGCGCCGGAAGACCCGCCGGGCCCGGTCCGCAGATCGTTCCCAGCATCCGTCCAGCGAGTGCCCAGCAGAGTGAGAGATCCTTGCCCCGTGGTTGATGCGAAGGCGCCGTCGGCGCGCGTACTGGTCGTCGATGACGAGCCGAACATCCTGGAACTGCTCACCGCCGCCCTGCGGCTGAGCGGATTCGAGGTGCGCGGTGCCGCCAGCGGAGCCGAGGCGTTGCGCGCCGCGGGCGATTTCCGCCCGCACATCGTGGTGCTGGACGTGATGCTGCCGGACCAGGACGGTTTCACCGTGGCGCGGCGGCTGCGCGAGGGCGGGGACGCGGTGCCGGTGCTGTTCCTGACGGCGCGGGACGCGGTGGAGGACCGGATCGCGGGGCTCACCGCGGGCGGCGACGACTACGTGACGAAGCCGTTCAGCCTGGACGAGGTGGTGCTGCGGCTGCGCGCGATCCTGCGCCGCGCCCAGCCCGCGCAGGTCGCCGAACCGGATTCGCGGTTGCGCTACCAGGACCTGGAGCTGGACGAGGAGACCTACGAGGTGCGCCGCGCCGGGCAGCTGGTGAACCTGTCGCCGACGGAGTTCAAGCTGCTGCGCTACCTGCTGATCAACGCGGAGAAGGTGGTCAGCAAGGGCCAGATCCTGGACCGGGTGTGGAACTACGAGTTCGGCGGGGACAGCCGCATCGTCGAGTCCTACATCAGCTACCTGCGCCGCAAGGTCGACTTCGTCCAGCCCGCGCTGATCCACACGATCCGCGGCGTCGGCTACGTGCTGCGCATCCCGCCGGAGGAGCGCGCCCGATGCTGACCCGGATGCGGCGGTTCACCCGCACGTTGCGCGGCAGGTTGCTGCTGCTGCTGATCGGCGCGACGCTGACCGGCCTGGTGGCGATGGGGTTCGCCAGCCAGCTGCTGCTGCGGGATTCGCTGATGGACAAGCTGGACGGGCGGCTGCACGAGATGGCGCGCCCGTGGCTGGACGGCCACCCGCGCCCGATGCCGAGCGGCGGACCGGACGAGCACGGTTCGGCTCCGCGGCTGCCCACGGACTTCCGGGCGCTGCTGTTCGACGAGAACGGCGACCTGTGGTCGATCTCGGGTCCGACGGAGACCGATCCGCGGCAGCCGATGCTCCGCAGGCCGGGCCCGGTCGGCGAGATCATCACGGTGCCGGACCGATCGGGCGGCGCGGACTGGCGGGTGCTGACCGAGGCGCGGCCGGACGGCGAGACGGTGGCGCTGGCGCTGTCCACCGGGGACGTCACCCAGACCCTGCAGTGGCTCACCATCATCGAGCTGGTGGTCGGCGGGATCGTGGTGGTGCTGCTGGCGGCGGCGTCGATGGTGACGGTGCGGCTGGGCCTGCGGCCGCTGACCCGCATCGAGCACACCGCGCACGCCATCGCCACCGGCGACCTGGAGCGCCGGGTCGCCGACCAGGACCCGAGCACGGAGACGGGCAGGCTGGGCGCGGCGCTGAACACGATGCTGGGCAGGCTGGTGGCCGCGTTGCAGCAGCGGGAGCAGTCCGAGCACCGCCTGCGCCGGTTCGTCGCGGACGCCTCGCACGAGCTGCGCACCCCGCTGACCTCGATCCGCGGTTTCGCCGAGCTGTACCGGCGCAGCGACTCGCCGGGGGAGCAGGACGTGCGGATGATGATGTCCCGCATCGAGAGCGAAGCGGTGCGGATGGGCGCGCTGGTGGAGGACCTGCTGCTGCTGGCCCGGCTGGACCGCGAGCGCACCATCGACCTGGTGGACCTGGACCTGGTGCCGCTGGCCACCGACATCGCGGGCGACGCGCGGGTGCGGGACACCGGCCGCGAGATCGAACTGGTGGCGCCGGAGCGCGCGGTGCGGGTGCTGGGCGACGGCCCGCGGCTGCGGCAGGTGCTGACGAACCTGATGACGAACGCGCTGGTGCACACGACACCGGGCACGCCGGTGCGGGTGGAGGTGGCGCACGGTTCGGTGCGCGACGGGGTGTTCGCGGCGGGAGCGCCGGTGCGGCCGGGGACCGCGATGGGCGTGGTGTCGATCAGCGATGCCGGACCGGGGATCCCGCCTGCGCACGCGCAGCGGATCTTCGACCGGTTCTACCGGGTGGACGACGGGCGGGAGCGCTCGGAAGGCGGCACCGGCCTGGGCCTGGCGATCACCGCGGCGATCGCGGAGGCGCACAACGGCCGGGTGGAGCTGTCCACCGGCCCGACGGGGTCGACCTTCCGGCTGCTGATCCCGTTGAGCTGACGCGCGAACGCCCCCACCGGCACCCGAGGACCGGTGGGGGCCACCGGTGCTGTCCACGTGCTCGACCGTCGACTCGGCCAGCAGCACCAGGGCGCGCCCGAGCAGCGGGTGTCCCGGGCTCAGGACGCCCAGCACG
>NZ_JBEYUS010000095.1:0-19129 GCF_040643635.1 Saccharopolyspora sp. NPDC047091 | reverse complement strand
CCTCAGCGGGATTCTCGCTGCGGGATCTTTTTCCCAAGTGGCTCCGCCACGAGGGAAAAAGCTGTCCTCGCGAGAATCCCGCTGAGAACCCGCGGCGGTGCCGGTGTCTCGGGTGGTCGCTGCTCAGCGGCTTCGCCGCTGACAGGACGATGACCAGGTCCGCCGGGCAGCAGCAGGAATGGGGCTGTTCAGCGGTTCGGGGTGGTTTGCTCGTCGATGAGGTCTCGGAGCCGGGCGAGAGCGGTGGCGGAGGGGGTGCCGGGTTCCGCGTGCAGCAGCAGCGCTTCGAGGCCGCCGTCGCCGGGGACCGCGAACTTCTCGGCCAGCAGCTCCACCTCGCCCAGCGTCGCGTGCCGCACGCGGAACCGGCTGCCGTGCGCCCGCCGCACGTCGTGCCGCGCCCACAGGGTGCGGAACCGCTCGCTCTTCATCGACAGCTCGCCGATCAGGGCGTGCAGCCGCTCGTCCTCGACGTCGGCGCCGCTCTGCGCGCGCAGGTGGGCGACCGCGTCGGCGGCGTGCTCCTCCCAATCGGGCACGCGGTGCTGAGCCTCGGGTTCGGTGAACAGGCCGCGCAGCCGGTTCGTGCCGGGTTCCGCGCTCGGCAGCAGTTCCCGGGAGAGCGCGTTCACCGCCAGCACGTCGCCGTACTTGGTGCACACCAGCGCGGGCACGTTGAGCGTGCGCAGCAGCAGGTCCAGCCCGCGCGGCACCTGCGGTTCCCGTCGCGCGCGCCTGCGGGGCCGGGGGCTCGCGAGCGCGGTCAGGTGTTCGACGCCCTCCGCGTCCAGCTGCAGTACCCCGGCGATCGCCTCGACGACCTGCGGGGACGGACTGCGGTCTCGGCCCTGCTCCAGGCGCAGGTAGTACTCGACGCTGATCCCGGCGAGGGTGGCGACCTCCTCGCGGCGCAGGCCCGGCACCCGGCGCAGACCGCTGCCCGGCGCCAAACCCACTTCGGCGGGGGTGACCACTTCCCGCCTGGCCCGCAGGAAATCACCCAGCGCGTTGCCCATGCGATCCAGTATGCCGCCGTCGCGGCGAGGTGGGTGTCCCCCGCACTACCAGGAACGACGCGGACTGCCGGGAGCCCCCGCCTGCGGTGAGGCTGGTCGCCATGACAACGCGCACTTGGTTCATCACCGGCGTCAACAGCGGATTCGGGCGGGAGCTGGCGGAGCAGCTGCTGGCCCGCGGCAACCGGGTGGCGGGCACCGTCCGCCGCGAGGGTTCCGCCGACGACCTCCGCGACGCCCACGGCGACCGGTTCCGGCTCGCCCACCTCGACGTCACCGACCTGCCCCGCATCCGGGAGGTCGTGGACGCCGCGTTCGCCGACCTCGGCCGCATCGACGTCGTGGTCATCAACGCCGGGTACGGCCTGTTCGGCGCGGCCGAGGAGGCCGGCGACGAGCAGGTGCTGCACCAGATCACCACCAACCTGCTCGGCGCCATCCACACTGCCCGGGCCGCGCTGCCGCACCTGCGGGCGCAGGGCGGCGGGCGGCTGATCCCGATCTCCTCGGTCGCGGGCCTCGCCGCGCACGCGGGCGCGTCGCTGTACCACGCGAGCAAGTGGGGCGTGGAGGGCTTCTTCGAGGCGCTGTCCCAGGAGGTCGCCCCGTTCGGCGTGGAGGTGACGCTGGTGGAGCCGGGCGGCGCGCGCACCGCGTTCGCGGGCTCCAGCCTGCGCACCGGTGAGCCGCTCGCCGCCTACGACGGCACCCCCGCCGCGTTCGTGCGCGGCTTCCGGGAAGGCGCGCCGATCCCGATCGTCGGCGACCCGGTGAAGATCGCGGCCCGCGTCATCGACAGCGCGGAGCAGCGGCCCGCCCCGCTGCGGCTGGTGCTCGGCAGCGACTCGTACCGCGCGGTGACCGCATCGCTGCGGGCCCGCCTCGCCCAGGTCGAACCGCAGGAGGCGAGCGCCGCCGAGACCGACGGCTGACCGCGGCGGGGTTCGGCCCGCCGAGCGCCGGACGGCACCCGACGGGCCGAACCGAGTCCCACGAACCGGTGATCGCGGCCTTGCGCCGGCCGCCGCCGCAGTACAACTCGAAGCATGGATCGAACCTCGCCCGGACCGGACATGCGCTCCCTGCAGCACCCGATGTTCAGCCGCTTCTGGACGACCGTGAGCTCGATCGCGGACCGGCGCGGCGTCGCCGAGTTCCGCCGCGAGCTCGTGCGCGGCACCGCGGGCCGGGTGGTCGAGGTCGGCGCCGGAAACGGGCTGAACTTCGCGCACTACCCGGTTTCGGTCACCGAGGTGATCGCGGTGGAGCCGAACGATTCGCTGCGCGTGCACGCCGATCGGCACGCGCGCTCGGCCCCGGTTCCGGTCCGGGTGGTGGCCGGGCAGGCCGAGGCGCTGCCCGCGGCGGACGGTTCCGTCGACGGCGTGGTGCTGAGCCAGGTGCTGTGCTCGGTGCCGAGCCCGCAGCGCGCGCTGCGCGAGATCCGGCGGGTGCTGCGGCCCGGCGGGACGGTGCACTTCCTGGAGCACGTGCGGTCCGCGCGACCGCTGGTGGGCGCGTTCCAGCAGCGCATCGCGCCGGTGTGGCGCCGGTTGTGCGGCGGCTGCGAACTGCACCGCGACGCCGCGGTCGAGCTGGAGCGGGCCGGGTTCGCGCTCGCCGCGACGCGCCGGTTCGGCTTCAGCCCCGGCCCGTTGTTCTGGATGACCTACGTGCTGGGCAGCGCGACGCCGGACGAGGGGTGAGCGGAGTTCACTTGGTGCCGATCACCATGAACTCGTCGCCCGCCAAGCGCTCCACCTTCGAGGAGCGGAAGCCCGCTTCGGCGAGCCAACTCCGGCACTCGGTGCCCGTGTAGCCGAACCCCCGCGGGCTCATCACGAGCATGTGCAGGCTCATCAGCAGTCCTTCGACGTGGCGCAGCCGATCGTCGTCGACCAGCACCTCGTAGATCACCACTTCGCCGTGGTCGGGCAGTGCCTGATACGCCTTGCGCAGCAACAGCTTCTTCTCCTCCAGACCCCAGTTGTGCAGCACGTGTCCGAACACGAGCACATCGGCCTCCGGCAGCGGGTCGGTGAAGAAGTTCCCGGCGACGAAGCGCATGCTTCCGGCCGGTCGCCGCGCGGCCGTCGTCTCGAACGCGTCCGCGACGGCGGGCAGGTCGAACCCGGTGGCGCGCAGGTGCGGGTGGTGGTCGAGCAGGTGGGCCAGAAGTTCACCACCGCAGCAACCGATGTCGGCGACCGTCCGGTATCGCGACCAGCGCAGCCGTCGCGGCAGCGCGAGCTTCGCCATCATCGCGCCCCCGGCCATGGCCGACCTGAACCGCCACACCCGCTCGGGTTCCGCATAGATCCGCCCGTAGGGGTGCACGTCGTCGGCCGGTACAGTCCACTGTGGAGCTCCCTGGGCCAGCGCTTCGGGCAGCAGCGCCCACGACCGGAACCACTGGCTCCCGGCTTCCTCCAGCAACCCGCCGACGTACCGGGCGGGGTCGTGCCCGTCGAGATGCGCGGCCGCGTGCGGAGCGTTGCGGTACCGGCCGTTCCGGCGCCGCAGCAGACCGAGGGCGACCAGGCAGTCGAAGAAGTCCTGGGCACCGCGCTCGTGGACGCCGGTGCGCGCGGCGAGTTCGACCGCGCCGAGCTCGCACCCCGCGAGCGCGGTGAACACCCCGAGCCGCACCGCCGCCAGCAGCACCGCCGACCGCCAGAAACCCAGTCCCAGCACGATGATCTCGTCGAGTTCCGCGGCATCGCCGCATCGGACGCGCCGGATCCCCGCCGGGTCGTGCACGTCCTCGAACCGGACCACCACGCCGTCGCGGAAATCCCAGATGTGCGTGAACGGAACCATGCCGTCGACCGCACCGCCGTCGCACCGGTATTCGCCGAGAACCACGACCCGAGGGCCGGACGGCAGCTGCGCGTGGGGTTCCGCGACCAGCTCACCGCGTTCCGCGCGCAACTCGGCCAGGACCGCCTCCCGGCCGCGGACGGTGTTCCGACGGCCGTCCCGGGCAGGGCCGGACCACTCGACGTCCGCGGCCAACAACGCCGCGGCCGTCCCGAGTTCCCCGCGGCGGCGGGCGCGGTAGAAGGACCGCAGGACGTCCTCGTTCGTCGACATTCGTTCCCCCTCATTCCGGAAGCGGGTGCGCGGCGTCGGCAATCGCGGAAATCACCGAGGAATGCGAGACGATTCCACCCCGAACCGCGAACATTTCGTCCGACCGCGACCCGCGAAACCGGACGGTCTCGCACTCCCGCCGCAATGTGCAAGCACGCCGCACAAGATGAATACCCCGTCGCACCAACGAAACACCGCAGCTCACCGATCGAGTGATTGAAGATTCGCACCCTCCCCACGAACACCGCGATGTGCCAACATCGAAAACCGACGGGCCGTTTCGCCGAATTCGGCGAGCCACACCGGAATCACCGATCGCACCGGAATCACCGATCGCACCAGAACCACTGATCGCGCCGAGAACACCAGTCCGGCGAATGCCGGTCGCACCGTCGCGACCTCCGCTACCCGCCCACCACCCGGTGGCCCTTCCGACGACCACGTGAAGCGGTCGGACGTCGCGGGGAGCAGCCCAAGCGCCGGGCGGACAGGGGAAGGTGATGACCACCGAACACCGCACCGCGAACGCACCGGCCCCGCACGCATCCGGTTCCCGGCAGGCGCACGACTTCTTCGCCGTGCTGGCCGGGCGCACCGCGACCCGCCGCTTCACCGGCGAGCCGATCGACGACGCGACGCTCGACCGGTTGGTGACGGCCATGCTCGCCGCACCCTCCGCCTCGAACAAGCAGGCGTGGGCGTTCGTGGCGGTCCGCGATCCCGCGCGGGTGCGGCGGATCCGCGCGTTCGCGCCCGGCGTGATCGGGGTCCCGCCGCTGCTGCTGGTGGCCTGCTTCGACGGATCGCGAGCTCCGGACGACCAGCGGATGCCGGAGGTCGGAGTGCTGTGCGTGGCGATGGCCGTGCAGAACCTGCTGCTGGCCGCGCACGCGCTCGGCCTCGGCGGATGCCCCGTCAGCAGCTTCCTCGCCGAACCCGTCCGCAGGCTCACCGGTCTTCCCGAACACATCACTCCCGTGCTGGTGGTGCCGATCGGACATCCGGACCGGGAACCGCAGCGGTCCGTGCGCCGCGACGATTCGGAGGTGGTGCGGTATGAGCGCTGGTGACGTCGACCCGCGCGAGGAACTCCTGCTGCTCGCGGCATTCCTGCTCAGCAGCGGCCGCCGCCAGACCGAGGAGACCCGCGACTACGCGGTGTACCGGCTGGTGGAGGGCGCCCGGCGCGCCCTGCTGATCGCCGGGTCCGGCGATGCCGATCCGCGGTTGGAACCCGTGCTGGCCCGGCTCGACGAGGTCGTGCACGCGCCACCGGGATCGGCCGACCTCGGCCCGCTGCTCGACGACCTCTGCACCCGGATCGCGGAGGTGCTGCAGCCCTCCGCCGAGCCACCGACCCGCCCGTGACCCCGCCGCGACGCGGGGAGGAGACCAGGCGCCCGAACACGGCCACGAGCACCGCGCACGGCTTCGACACCACGCCGTGCAGCGAACGCTGCGCGGAGCTGTGGCGACGCGGCGACCACGCACTGCTCGGGGTGAGCACCGGGAACGGCTACTTCACCCAGGAACGCCTGCTGTCCCTGGTGAACTGGGCCGGTCACCACTTCGCCGAGGTCGACCTGATGTACGTCGACACCCACATCGACTCGACGCTCATCGCGGGCGGCGCCACGCCCGCCGAGGCCGCGCGGCACGTGAAGTCGCGGTTGCGCGACATCCGCCGCAAGATGCGCCGGGTCGTCGAACAGCACGCGGCACCCTGCCTGCGCGTGCGCGCGTTGTCGGAGTTCCAGGCCGAACCGGCCTACCACCGGGCGAAGCACCGGACGGACGAAGCGCTCGCGACGGACCCGGTCTTCGCCGACGCGTGCGCGGACCTGGTGCGCCGCTTCCTCGCCGGCGGCGGCGCCGACGTCCCCGCGGAGCGGATCCGGGCGGGGATGGACTACCTGCTGGCGGAGTTGCCGTTCTTCCTCGACGCGCCCGCCCTCTTCGGCGTCAGGTCGTCGATGATCTGCTACCACCTCAGCACCCCGGTGGTGGAGTACCTGTCCCGCCCGGACAACGGCGTGCTCCCCGCGGACCGCGAGCACGGATTCCTCGTGGTGGAGCCGAATTCCTCCTCCTGAGGACCGGTCAGCGGGACAGGGCGTCGGTCAGCTGCGGGACGAGGCGGTCCAGGACGTACGGCAGGCTCAGCACCGAGGAGAACGAGAACGCGTTCCCGTAGTCGCCCGCCTCGTCGATGACGATGTCGCGCCGTTCCCGGGACACCGCGAGACCGCGGTAGACCGGGTCGTCGCGCAGCGCGGCCCCGCCGTCGCCGACGAACCAGATCAGCACGTCGTGGTCGAGCAGGTCGGACCGTTCCCGGCTGATGTTGACGCCGAACCGGTCGCCCACCACCTCGTCCAGGCCGGCGGGCAGTGCGAAGCCCAGCTGGGCGAACACCCGGGACCGCGGGTCCTGCCTGCCGTAGACGAAGTAGCCGTCGTAGGTGGTGGCCAGCAGGCCGGTGGCCGCACCGAACTCGGGGTGCTCGCGGCGCACGTCCGCGAGACGTCCTTCGAGCTCGCCGACCAGCCGCTCCGCTTCGGGGGCTTCGCCGAGCGCGGCACCGGCGGTGCGGGTCTGCTCCTGCCACGGAACGCCGTAGTCGGCGTGCTGCGCGGGCTGCGCGACGGTCGGCGCGAGCTTGGAGAGCGTCGCGTACTCGGATTCGGACACGTCCGAGTACAGGGCGAGGATGAGGTCCGGTTTCAGCGCGGCGATCCGCTCGTACTGGATGCCGTCCTGGTCGTCGAGCACGACCGGCGCGGCCGCGCCGCCGAGCCGGTCGGCGGCCCACGGGCCGATCGCGCCCGGGTAGTCGGAGACGAGCCACTCGGTGGTGGCCACCGGCACCACCCCCAGCGCCAGCACCGCGTCGTGGTCGGTGAGCCCGACGGTCACGACCCGCTGCGGGCGGTGGTCGAGGGTGGTGCTGCCGTACTTGTGCGGCAGCGTGACGGGGAAGGCGCCGTCCGCGCTCGGCGGTGGCGCGTCGGACCGGGGCCCGCTCGCGCCGCAGGCGCCGGTCAGCAGCAGGGCGGCCAGCGCGAGGGCGGTGAAGCCACCTCGCCAGGCACGAGCGGAGCGATGCACAAAGGGCAGCCTTGCCTAAGCGCCCTGCCAGGTCAAGGTCTCGGCCCGGCCGCTCAGGCCGCGCTGGTCCGGGTCCGGCGGACGAGGCCCGTGATCCCGCGGTACGCGGCACCGAGCACCACCGCCTGGAACACGGCCGCGACACCGACGCCGACCCACAGCAGCGGGCTCGACAGGCCGATGAACAGCACCGAGGTCGGCGCGGTCACCAGGAAACCCCACACCCCGGCGAGACTCGCGTCCGGGTGCGGCACCAGGAACGTCATGACCAGCACCCAGGCCCACACGGCGGCGACCAGGCCCAGGTAGCCCAGCGACACCGGGTTGACCAGCAGGTGGCGGGCCACCTGGATCGGGGATCGCTTCTGATCGGCCATGCTGTTCCTCCTGAACGAACGACTGCGAGCCCCCATGATCGTCGCCGCGGGGGCGGGCCGCATGAGTAGTCCTACCCGGTTCGCTGCACCGCGCCCGGTGGACGTCCCGCCCGGACGCCCACCACGGGAGGTCAGGCCGTGGCGGCCTGCTCCGCGGCTCGTTCGGCGGCCTTCTCCTGACGCCACTGCTCGTCGTTCTTGCCCTCGCGCCAGTACCCGGAGATCGACAGCCGGTCCTTGGTGACACCGCGCTCGTTGAGCAGGTGGCGGCGCAGGTCGCGCACGAACCCGGCTTCGCCGTGCACGAACGCGTGCACGTCGCCGGGCGGGAACTCCAGCTCCCGCACCGCAGTCGCCACGTCGTCGCCAGCCGCGCGGTGCAGCCAGCGGACCTGCGCGTCGGCCTTGGTGGCCAGCGACTGCTGCTCCTGCGCGTCGTCGACCAGCACGAACGCCCGCGCCTGCGCCCCGGCGGGCAGTGCCTCCAGCGCGGCGGCGATCGCGGGCAGCGCGCTCTCGTCGCCGACCAGCAGGTGCCAGTCCGCCGCCTCGTCCGGCGCGTAGGCGCCGCCGGGACCGGCCAGCAGCAGTTCGTCGCCGACGGCCGCGTTCGCCGCCCACGGCCCGGCGAGCCCGGTGTCGCCGTGGTGCACGAAGTCGATGGTGAGCTCACCGGCTTCGGCGTCGTAGTACCGGACCGTGTAGGTGCGGGTGCTGGGCCACTGCTCGCGGGGCAGCTCCGCGGTGATGACGCCCATGTCCAGCGGTTCCGGGTAGGTCACGCCGGCCACCGGGAAGATCACCTTGACGTAGGCGTCGGTGAACTCGTTGTGCCGGTAAGCCCGGATGCCGTCCCCGCCCGCCACGATGCGGATCATGTGCGGGGTGAGTTGTTCCTTGCGCAGCACTCGCAGCCGCTTGATCGGCCTGGGCTTGCCCGCTTGAGCCATCCGGCCCTCCTCATCGCGAATCCATCTCTCTGAGGCAAGGCTAACCTGACGCGCCACCTCAGGTGAACGGCCCACCGGCCCCGGCCGCCGGGACGAACGGGTCATTCACCCGGGTCGGTCACGGCGATCACCGTGAACGGCCCCACGTCGCGGCGGGTGAAGCTCGGCGAGTCGAACAGCGCCGGGTCGAAGCGCACGTCGTAGATCTGCACGTTGGGCTGGTGCGGGAACGCGTCGTGCGACAGCGTCAGGTGCAGCCCGTCGTCCTCGCGGCGCAGCAGGAACGCGTTCGGCGGCGGGTACGGGCTGCGGCGCAGCAGCGCGGCGAGCTCGTCCGGCCCGGACGCCGCGGCCCAGCGCCGGATCAGCGCGGCCCGCTCTTCGTAGTCGGCGAGCGGGTTGGCGTAGTGCGGGGTCTCCTGCTGGAAGCCCCAGTACGGCGCGAACGACATGATCGGGTGGTACGTGGTGAGCAGCGTGATCCGCTCCGGCGGGCGTCCGGTGAGCTCGGCGAGCGCGGTGGCCAGGTCGTCGTTCCAGGCGCCGGGCTGCGCCGGGTCCTGCTCGCGCTGCGCGTTGCCTCCCGTCGGGTAGTAGTCCGAGTAGGCCGGACCCGCGGCCTCGGCGACATCGGTGGCCAGCGCGGTCTCCACGGTGCTGACCGATCCGGCGAGTCCCAGCAGCACGGCGAGCGCCGCGGCCTGCGCGCGCCACCGCCGGTGCAGCCGGGCCCTGCCGTACCGCCACAGCTCGAGCAGCCCGAGCACGCCGGCGACGGCCAGCAGCACGTCCAGCGCGGCGGCGGTGCGGAACGCGAGCAGCGTGGTGCCCGCCGCGATGGCGAGCGTCGAGAGCCCGAACCACGCGTAGGTGACGCCGGTGAGCACGAGCAGCGCCGCGGCGGTCTCCGTGCGCCGGAACGCGAGCACCAGCCAGCAGAACCCGGCGAGGCACAGCGCGCCGAACAGGGTGGGTTCCAGGAACGGGAACGGCGGCACCGATTCCGCGGGCAGGTACCGGTTCGCCGCGCCCGCACCACCGGCTCCGCCGAGCTTCGCGAGCAGGAACGGCGTCCACACCGCCAGCGCCACCAGCCCGCCGATCGCGCCGACGGCGGCGAGCCGCAGCACCAGCGGTCCCGCGACCTGCCCGATCCGGCCACCGGCGCGGATGCGGGCGGTGGCGACGGCCGCGGCCATCGCGACGAGGACCGCGGTGGCGAACGCGAGGTACAGCGCGTAGGTGATGGCGGTGAACCCGAGGTACAGCCCGATGCCGAGGTGCGCGGCCCGGTGCGGGTGCGCGCGGCAGCGCAGCACGTGCCAGGCGGCGACGGCGACGGGCGCGAGCCAGGCCACCGACATCCACGCGTAGGGCTCGTCGAAGCCGTGCAGGAAGCCGCTAAGCGTGGTGGCGACCGCGCACAGCACGGCGATCCGCCTGCGCACCACGGTGCTCCACAGGGTGAACGCGACCGCGGCGGTGACGGCGATGGTCAGCAGCGCGAACGGTTTGTACGCGGCCCAGGCGGGCTGCCCGGTGAGGTCGGCGAAGCGGCCGCCGACCCAGAACCAGCCCGCCGGGTAGTAGGGCGCGATGCCGGGGTAGTTCATGTCCGCGGGCACCGGCGAGTCGGCGAGCCGGGTCAGGTACTGCATCCGGAACATCTGGTCGACGGACACGCCGCCGTAGTACAGCCGGGTCGGCTCCAGCGGCCAGGCGAGCACGCTGGTGGCCAGCGCGGGCAACGCCACCCACACCGCGGGCAACCGCAGCCGCGCCGGGATGCGGTCGGCGAAGCGGGCGCCGCCGAGGAGCGCGGCGAGCAGCAGCGCGGCGGAGGCGGTGGCCGCGACCTCGGGCAGTTCGGTGGGTTCGCTGAGGCCGAGCCGGGCGACGGGCAGCTGCACGGCGAGGCTCACCAGCACCGCGAGCAGGACCGCTACGGAGAGTTCAAGGACGAAGGGCTTCGGCGGTGTCCGGAGCGAGCACTCCGCGTTCTCCCCGGTTCCGGCGGCGACTGAACCCATGATCAGGTGACTATACGTATCCGCCTGCCACCCGCAAGAGTGACGCGAGGAGTCGAGGGGTTTTCCCACGTGCCGGCTCAGTCCGGCGCGAACCCCCGCGCCAGCCGCGCGAACCCCGCGTCCAGGTGGTCGTGCAGGTCGGAGTCCGGGTCGGCCCGCTGCCAGCACTGGATCGCCACCCGCAGTGCGGTCACCCCGGTCGCCGCCAGCAGCCGCACGTAGGCCTCGCCCTGCTCGTCGCCGACGCGGCGGGACAACCCGTCGGCCAGCGCCAGCTCCAGGTCCCGCGAGGCCAGCGCCACCCGGCTCACCAGCTCCGGGTGATCGCGCAGCACCAGCGCCTGGTCCCGCCAGGTGGGCGCCGCCATCGCGGTGTCGATGACCTCGCCGAGCACCGCGCGCACCACGCGCAGCAGCGGCTCGGCGCCCGGCCGGTCCACGACGCGCTGCGGGGTGCTCGCGATCGTCTGCGGGTCCCACGGGACCAGCACCTCCTCCTTCGCGGCGAAGTAGTTGAAGAAGGTGCGCGGGGAGACCTCGGCGGCGGCGCAGATGTCCTCGACGGTGACCGAGATCGCGCCGTGCTCGCGGAACAGCCGGACCGCGGCCTGCTGCAACGCCTGCCTGGTGGCGCGCTTCTTGCGCTCCCGCAGGCCTTCCGGCGCTGGTGACGGGGCCTCGCCGGTCGCGTCGGGCGTCGTCGTTCTGGGCATCCTGGGCTACTCCTCGTGGATCCGTCGCGGCGGCCGCACGTCGGACCGACCATCGTAGTGCGGTGGCCGGTCCGGCCGGGTACTCCGCCCCTTCCGGACAAAGCGCCACGACTCGGAGGAACTTTGCACTATCTGCATTCTTGCACCGGATGCAGCCACTGATACGCTGCCGGAGCCCGGATCTCCGCGACCTCGTCCGCCGCGCGCGGCGACCCGCACCGCCAGGCCCCTCCGCGGCCCGGCCGGGTCGATCCGCTCCGCGCAGCAGGCCGAGGACCGGGCGTTCCCGGCGGCGGCTCACCGATCCCGATCCGCCACCGGCCCCAGGCGCACGAGCTCACCCGCCCCCGCCTGCCCACGACCGTCACCGAGACAAGGAGCAAGTCGTGCCCGAGCAGCAGCCGACATCGCTGGTGCGCACCCTGGCCTCGTCGCTGTGGTTCCCGCTGTTCTTCATCCTCGGCTTCGTGCTGTGCTACCTGCTGCCGTTCCACGCGCCGGCCCCGCACCACGTGCCGGTGGTCGCCGTCGGCGAGCAGCTCGCGCACCAGCTCGACGCGAAGTTCGCGGCGGCGCTGCCCGGCGGGGTGGACGTCACCGCGGTCCCGGACGTCGACGCCGCGAAGGCGGCCATCACCGGCCGCGACGCCGTCGCCGCCTACGACCCGGCCAGCGGGCAGCTGTTCTACGCGAAGGCCAACGGCGCCGCGCTCGTCCAGTTCCTGCAGCAGATGTTCGCGCCGGTCGCCGCCGCCACCGGGCACGCGCTGACCCCCGTCGACCTGGTGCCCACCGCCACGGGCGACGTGATGGGCACCGGGCTGTTCTACCTGCTGCTGGCGATGAACATCCCGCCGTACGTGACGGTGATGGTGCTGCTGCGCGCCGAGCTGTCCACCCGGCAGAAGCTGATGTGCCTGGTCGGCGTCGGCGCGTTCGCGGCGATCGTCTGCTACACGGCCGGACGCCTGCTCAACGTGATCCCGCCGCACCCGGTCGTGCTGCTGCTCGGGTTCATGCTCACCCAGGCCGTCGGCTGGACCACGTTCGGGCTGGTGCCGCTGGTCAAGCAGTTCATCCCCGGCGTGGCGATGTCGCTGTTCGTGCTGCTGAGCATGCCCTCCAGCGGCGGGGCCATCCCGAAGGAACTGGTGCCGCCGTTCTTCCAGTTCTTCCACCTGCTGCTGCCGCTGGGGCAGGCGGCCGATTCGATCCGCGGCGTCCTGTACTTCGACGGCGCCCGCTCCTGGCCGGGGATCATCGGGCTCGCCGTGTGGTGCGTGATCGGCGTGTCGCTCACCGCGGCCACCCAGTGGTGGTCGAAGCGGAAGCGGGAGAACGACCCGGAGGCCGTGGCCGAAGCCGGTTCCTACGAGCACCAGGACGACCGGGACGCGATCGTGGACCCGACGTTCGAGCCGCCGCGGCCTGCGCACCACCGCACGCTGGCCGGCACGGTCCGGCTGGCCGGTGAGCTGCCCGCGCGCGGCGCGGTGGTGACGGTGACCGACTCGGCGGGCAACCAGCTGGCGCGGGTCGACGCCGACCCCGACGGCGGGTACGAGGTGCACGACCTGCCGGACCGCTTCGTCACCGTCGTCGCCGCCGCACCGGGCGCGGCGCCCGCCGCGAGCCGGGTGTCGGTGCCGACCGGGCGCAGCGAGCACGACTTCGCGCTCACCCCCACCGCCTCCGGGGCGCGGCGCTGACGCGGGGGGGCGGCCGATCCGCGCGGCCGCCCCTTACTCCTCCGCAGGCCTCGCGCACAAGAAGATCCCGATCACACGATCCGGCGGCGGCGCCCTCCTTCCGCCGGAGCAAATCCGCTGATTTGATCTTCTCGGGAAAAAGGCTCCGGATTCCCCGCGGCACGGTGCACCCGCCGGTAACCGCCCCGTGCCAGATTCGTTGAACCGGAGTACACCGCAGCGGCGCGGCTCGCGTGCACCGGACCCGTTCGGCGGGTCGGTGAACTCGACGTGCGGAGAGGACCCCATGAGCGCATCCGAATCCCCGCTGGTCGAGCGAGTGGTCGACACCGACCGCTACCCCCTCGCCGATCCCGGCGGCCGCGGCTGGACCGAGGCCGTCGCCCGGGCCCGGCTGGACCTCGCCGAACACGGGTGCACCGTGCTCACCGACTTCATCCGCCCGGAACTGCGCGACGAGCTGCGCGAGGAGTGCGCGGCCATCGCACCCCGCGCGCACTACGACGTCGAGACCGTCAACGCCTACAACATCGACGTCCGCACCGAACTGCCGCCGGAGCACCCGGGCCGCAAGACCATGCGGCGCGGCAACGCGTTCGTCGCCCGCGACCGGATCCCGTCCGGCGCGATCATCCACCGGCTCTACGCCGACGAGCGGTTCCAGCGGTTCCTCGCCGACTGCGTCGGGCTGCCCGCGGTCCACCCGCTCGCGGACCCGCTGGCCGGGCTCACCCTCAACGTCGTCAACCCCGGCATGTCGCACCCGTGGCACTTCGACACCAACGAGTTCGCGGTGAGCATGCTGACGCAGGAGCCCGAATCCGGTGGTGCTTTCGAGTACTGCCAGGACATCCGCTCCGCCGAGCAGGAGAACTTCGACGACGTGCGGGCGGTGCTCGACGGCGCCGGGGAACACCTGGTGCGGCGGCTCGCGCTGCGGCCCGGCGACCTGCAGCTGTTCAAGGGCCGGTTCTCGCTGCACCGGGTCACCGAGGTCGGCGGTGCCCGCGCCCGGCACACCGCGATCTTCGCCTACAGCGAGCGGCCCGGCGTCATCGGCAGCGTCTCCCGCACGAAGCAGATCTTCGGCCGCGTGCTGCCCGAGCACCTCGCCGCCGAGGGCAACGCCGTGCGCGGCGACGCGCTGCTCGACTGACCCCCAGCCGCAGAGGAGCACGTCGGTGCAGTTCGACGCCACCGGGAAGATCACGCTCGACCACATCTACACCCAGCCCGATCCGCGGGACTTCGCGCGCACGCTGCGCCCGCTGGACTACCGGATCCCCCAGCTCGCCAAGCCGTACTTCGCCAAGTTCCTCGACGAGTACCGGGCCACCCGCCGGGTGCCGGTGCCGACCGTCGTGGACGTCGGCAGCTCGTACGGGGTGAACGCCGCGCTGCTCCGGGCGGACGCGACCCTCGACGAGTTCTACGCCCGCTACACCGGCGACGCCGACCAGCTCGACCGCGAGCGGCTGCTGGCCCGCGACCGGGACTGGCTGCGCGCCCGCGGCGACCGGTGCGAAGCGCGGTTCATCGGGCTGGACACCGCCGGTCCCGCGCTGGACTACGCGCTCGCCGCCGGCTACCTCGACGCGGCGGTGCACGCCGACTTCGAGTCCCGGGAACCCGATGCACGGCAACGGGACGTGCTGCGCGGCGCCGACCTGGTGATCTCCACCGGCTGCCTCGGCTACGTCGGCGAGCGCACCCTCCACCGCGTCGTCGACGCCGCCGGGCCGCGCAGGCCGTGGATGGCGCACTTCGTGCTGCGGATGTTCCCGTTCGACGCGATCGCCGCCGGGCTCGCCGAGCTCGGCTACCGCACCACCCGCGTCGACGGCGTCTTCGAACAGCGCCGCTTCGCCAACCCGCAGGAACAGCAGCAGATGCTGGCGACGCTCACCGCCGCCGGCGTCGACCCGACCGGACTCGAAGCCGACGGGCGGCTCTACGCCGAGCTCCACCTGTCCCGCCCGCACGACTGACGACACCAGCAAGCCGGACACCGGAAAGCCCGATCGCACTAGGATGACCGTGAACGACAACCACGACTGGTCCACCCGCACCTTCGGCAACGAGGACCGGCTGCCGCGCGTGCCGCTGCCCACCCTGGAGAGCAGCTGCGCCCGGTTCCTCGAGTGGTGCGCCCCGCTGCTCGACGCCGACCAGACCGCGCGCACCGAGCAGGCCGTCGCCGAGTACCTGCGGCCCGACAGCCCGGCCCACGAGCTGCACGCCGAACTCCAGCGCTTCGACGCGGCCGAGGGCACGCACAGCTGGCTCGACCGGTTCTGGCCGTCGCGCTACCTCGGCAGGCGGGACCGGATCGCGCTCAACGCCAACTTCTTCTTCCTGTTCCAGGACGCCGAGCTGACGCAGGTGCAGCGCGCCGCCGGGCTCATCGCCGGGGCCGTCGCGCACAAGCGGGCGGTGGACGCCGAAGAGCTGCCGCCGGTGGTGCAGCGCGGCGCCGCGTCCTCGATGGAGCAGCACAAGTACCTGTTCTCCACCACCCGCATCCCCGGCGCGCGGCAGGACACCGTCCGCTCCCCCTACTCGGCCGAACACCCCGGCCCGTCGGACGCCCGGCACGTCGTGGTCTTCTTCCGCGGCAACGTGTTCCGGCTCGACGTGCTCGCCGCCGACGGCACCCCGCACGACCTGGCCGACCTCGCGACCGGGCTGGAGTCCATCCGGGACGCCGGATCGCAGCGGGCACCGGTGGACTCCGCCGTCGGGCACCTGACCACCAAGGCCCGCGCCGACTGGGCGGCGACCCGGCAGCGGCTGCTCGAACTCGGCAACGCCGACGCGCTGGAGACCATCGAGTCGGCGCTGTTCTGCCTGTGCCTGGAGGACTACGCGCCCACCGACGTGCAGGAGGCCTGCGACCAGCTGCTGCACGGCGACAGCGGGAACCGCTGGTTCGACAAGGCCGTGTCCCTGGTGGTGTTCGAGGACGGCCGGGCCGGGATCAACGTCGAGCACTGCGAGCTCGACGGCACCACCATCCTCGCGTTCGTCGACGGGCTGCTCGGCTCGACACCGGAGCAGCACGCGGCCGCCGCCGGGGCCCGCGCGCTCGGCGTCCCCGACTTCGGCCGCGTCGACTTCGTCCTCGACGACGAGCTGCGCGCCGGGGTGCGCGAGGCGGCGAGCGCGTTCGCCACCTTCGCCGCCGAGACCTCCAACAAGATCCTCGCCTTCGAGGACTTCGGAGCGGAGCGCGCGAAGCGGCTCGGCATGTCCCCGGACGCGTTCGTCCAGATGGCCTACCAGCTCGCCCACCACCGCACCAAGGGGATCGGCGCCACCTACGAATCCATCGCCACCCGGCAGTGGCGGCACGGGCGCACCGAGGCGATGCGCGTCGTCACCCCGCAGGTCGTCGACTTCGTGCGCACCGTCGACGATCCGGACGCCGACGCGGCGGCGAAGACCGCGGCGTTCCGGGCCGCGGCCGCGGCGCACGTGGCGCGCGCCAAGCAGTGCCAGGCCGGGGACGCGCCCGAGCAGCACCTGTGGGAGCTGCAGCTGATCCAGCGCCGCGGTGCCGAGTCGGACGCGGCACCGCTCGCGCTCTACGACTCCCCCGGCTGGACCGTCATGCGCGACGACTACCTGAGCACCAGCTCGGCGCCGTCCACGAACATCCAGCACTTCGGGTTCGGCTCCACCAGCGGCAAGTGCATCGGCGTGGCCTACGTGCTGCTTCCCGACCGGCTGAACATCTACCTGAGCACGCCGCTGGCGGTGTCCGGGGAGATGTACAAGTTCGCCGACAACCTGCGGATCGCGCTACAGGAACTGGAGGACCTGCTGATCACCGAATGAACTGCGGCCACTCCTGGTGGTTTTCGGGGTAGGTGGCGGAACCTCAGCTGCTTCCTCGCTGCGGGATCGATGTCACCGGTGGCTCCGCCACAGGAGAAATCGCCGTCCTCGCGAGGAACCAGCTGAGAACCCGCGGGTGGTCCGGTCGTTCCGGTGGTCGTCGGCTCAGCGGCTTCGCCGCTGACCGGCGAAAGCGGAAGACAGGACCGGACGTCGGAGCGCCCCGGACGAGTGGGTCGGCCGGGGCGCTTCGGGGTGGGGTGGGTCAGGCTTCGAGGAAGCCGCCCGCGATGAGGGCGTTGCGGATCACCGCGGTCTCGGCCTCGTCGGCCTCCACCAGCGGCAGCCGCGGGCCGCCCACGCGGTGGCCGAGCAGGTTCAGCGCCGCCTTCACCGGGATCGGGTTCGTGGTCACCGACAGCGCCGCGAACAGGTCCTTCAGCGCAGCGTCCAGTTCGGCGCGGTTCTCCGGCTCGTCGATCATCCGCCGCATCTGGGGCCCGGCCACGTGGCTGGCCACCACGATGCCGCCGACGCCGCCCATGTCGAGGGCGCGCGCGAAGGTCTCGTTGTTGCCCGAGTACACGCCGAGCCCGTCGATCAGCGCCAGGTTGTCGTCGTTGGCCTGCTTCACGTAGTCGACGCCCTCGATCTGGGCGAGCTCGGCGAGCAGGTCGTTCGGCACGTCGATCGCGGTGCGGGACGGCACGTTGTAGAGCACGACCGGCTTGTCGGTGGCCTGCGCGATCTCGGTGTAGTGCCGCACCAGCCCGCGCCGGTTCGGCCGGTTGTAGTACGGCGTCACCGACAGCACGCCGTCCACGCCGAGCTCGGTCACCCGCTCGGTCATCGCGCAGGCCTGCGCGGTGTCGTTGGAACCGGTGGAGCCGAGCACGGTGACGCCTTCGGGCCGCTCCGCGCAGGCGATTTCGACGAGCCGCAGGTGCTCCTCGTTGGTGAGCGTCGCCGCCTCGCCGGTGGTGCCGCAGACCACCACGCCGTCCGAACCGCTGTCGATCACGTGGTGCAGCAGCGCGACGAACGCGTCCTCGTCCACTTTCAGCTCGTCGTCGAACGGGGTGACGATCGCGGTGAGCAGGGTTCCGAGTGTCGTCGTCATGGCGCTGCCTTCCTCAAGTCCGTGTCGTTCGGCCGATCCCGGCGCCGGACCGTCGGAACCGCCCGGCCCGCCCGCGGCGCTGCGCGGGGGCGCCGGTTCCGGCGTTCAGGTCTCGGCCCACCGTCCCAGGGAGGCGCGTTCCGGGCACTTCGCCGCGGGGACGGGTGTCACCAGCATGAATCATCCGGGGCGGCGGGCTCGACGAGGGTGTGGGCGATCGCGATTCCTCCGGGACGGCGCCCGGGCGCCCGGACGATCTCCCGTCGCAGGCCGGGTTTCCGGGCGATCTCCCGCGCCGGTCAGCCGCCGGGCTGCTCGCCGGTGTCGTCGCGCTCGGGGTTCCGGTAGAGCTCGGCGTAGCGGGCGCGCTGCTGCTCGGTCATCCGCTCGGCCGCCTCCTTCCGGACCTGGCGCGCGGTGCCCAGCGGGTAGCCCTGCTTGAACGCCCGGTGCTCGCAGGTGAACTCGGCGTAGGCCATGCCGTACCAGACCGCGAGGATCGCGCCGCCCAGGATCGCCATCGCCTTGATCCACATCGGGCCGGGGACCAGCAGGAACAGCAGTCCCGGGGAGATCTGCACCAGGCTGCGCACCGCGTGCCGCAGCTGCCAGGTGCGGGCGGTGACGTCGTGCAGCACCCACTCGTCGTGCCGCGAGGGCAGCTTCCCGCCGAACGCGTACCAGACCCAGCGCGCCGGATCGGGCCGCACCCGCTTCGCCTCGACCACCGCGCACCGCCTCCCGTCCAGTCGTCCGGCCCCCGGACGAACCACTCGATGATTAGTGCACTAATCATATGCCCACTAAATGTTAACGTGGCACCAGGCCGATCGGAAGGAACGCGATGAGCCCCGTCGAACCGGACCGCCCCGCGGTGGACGACCCGCTGGCGCTGGACCGGCAGGTCTGCTTCGCCCTGTCGGTCGCCTCCCGCAGCGTCATCGCGCTGTACCGGCCGCTGCTGGAACCGCTGAACCTGACCCATCCGCAGTACCTGGTGCTGCTGGCGCTGTGGGAAGCCGAGCCGCGCACCGTCAAGGACCTCAGCCACACCGTGCAGGCCGAACCGGCGACGCTGTCCCCGCTGCTGAAGCGGCTCGAAGCGATCGGCTACCTCACCCGCAGCCGCACCGCGGGACATCGTCGGGCAGTTCACCTATGTCGTGGAGACCGAAC
>NZ_JBEYUS010000094.1:0-19377 GCF_040643635.1 Saccharopolyspora sp. NPDC047091 | reverse complement strand
GACTTCCAGCGCGTGGGAGCCATCGGGCACGTCGGCCGCGTGCACGGCCACCGCACCGTCCTGGGGCGTGGTGGGCACGGGTTTCCCGTCGAGCACGCCGGTGGTGCAGCATCGCCAGCCTGCGCGCGGTGCGCGCCTCCAGCTCGGGCTCGCCGAGCTCGCGGGCGGCGGCCAGGCACGCCTCGTCCACCGCGCGCCAGTCCGCGTGGTGTCCGCGGTACCGGAACAGCGGCCAGAGCAGGTACCCCAGCTGCCAGGCCGCCGCGGGCAGCCCGCCGTCCGCGGCCGCGCGCACTGCTCCGACCAGGTTGGCGCGTTCCCGCTCCAGCCAGTCCAGCGCCTGCCCGCGGTCCGCGAACTCGGGGGAATCCGTTGCGGGAGTGGCGAATTCGTAGGCCGCGCCGCGCAGGTGCGGGGTGCAGAGCGCGGCGGCCTCCCCGGAGTGCCGGACGTAGTGCTCGACGATGCGCAGCAGCACCTCGGCGCGCCGTTCGGCGGTGTCCACCGCGTCCGCCTTCTCCTTGGCGTGCAACCGGATCAGGTCGTGGAACCGGTACCGGTCGTCGCGCACCTCCTGCAGCAGGTTCGCCTCCTGCAACGCTTCGAGCGGTTCGTCCAGCGCGGCCCGGCCGAGCCCGGTCGCGGCGGCCACGACCGTGCGGTCGAACTCCGGGCCGGGGTGCAGGCCCAGTGCCCGGTAGGTCCACCGGGCCGGATCCGGGAGTTCTTGGTAGGACGCGTCGAAGATCGAGCGCACCGATACCTCCTCGCCGCGCGAGAGCAGACCGAGCCGCCGCTGCTCCTGCCGGAGTTCCGCCACCGTCTCCCGCAACCGCAGCAGCCGCCGCGACGCCAGCCGGGCGGCGGTCACCGACAGCGCGATCGGCAGGCCGCCGCACAACCGGACGAGCTCCTGCACCGGCTCCGGTTCCGCGGACATCCGCTGTGCGCCGACGGCCTTGAGCAGCAGCTTCCGCGATGCGTCCGCGTTGAGCGGGCACACGTCGATGAATCGCGCCCCGTCGGCCAGCAGCGAGCGCAACATCCGGCGGGTGGTGACCACCACGGTGCAGCTCGGCGCGGCGGGCAGCAGCGCGCGCACCTGCGCGGCGGTCCAGGCGTTGTCGAGCAGGATGGCCAGCGACCTGTCCGCCACCAGGGAGCGGAACCACGCCGCCCGCGGCCCGGCCCCGGTCGGCAGTTCTTCCGGCGGGACGCCGAGGGCGCGCAGGAAGTCGCCGAGGACCGTGGCCGGATCGGCGGGGCGCCCCGCGTCCGCGCCGGAGAGGTCGGCGTACAACTGCCCGTCGGCGAACCGGTCCCGGGTGCGGTGCAGCCAGGACAGCGCGAGCGCGGTCTTGCCGACACCGCCGAACCCGGACAGCACCACGAGCCCGCAGCGGTCCGGGTGCGCCGCCGGCCGGTCCAGCTCGTCCAGCTCGGCGTTGCGGTTGGTGAAGTGCGCGGGGGCGGGAGCGAGCTGCCGGGGCACGCCGGGGTCCGGTCCGCGGTGGAAGTGGATCTGGCCGATCGAACCGGCCTGCACCACCGGCCCGTGCGCGGTGCCGGCGAGCGCGTTCGCGGTCGATGGCCCGGTTCCCGGCTGCGGGGAGATCCCTGGCGGGTCTTCGGTGCCGGACACGACACGAATCACCCCCGTCCTGCACCGTACGCAGTGCCTCGGTCGGCGCGATGCCCGCCAAGCGAGTGGTCCGGCCCGGTGGCCCGTCGCCCCGATGTCGATCATGGACCGTCCGGCCCGCCCGCGGCGGGGGAGCCGACCAAGATCACCGGATGGAGTGGTGGCCCACCGGTGCTGCTGCCGTTCGGGCTGAGCACGGGGGATACGATGGACGGCCGTACGCTCGACGAGAAGAGAACCGCGTTGCCGAACACCCCGCTGCCGATGCTGGAATGGACCGAGCGAGGGGAGCCGCGTTCGGCGATCTGGCGTTCCGAGAACGACGCGCCGCCGCCGCGGCAGGTGGTCGTCGCCGATGACCGGCTGCGGGCCGACGACGCGCACAGCCAGGCGGCGGAGGGCACCGCGTTCCTGTGGCGCGGCGACTTCCACGGCGCGCGGAACCTGCTCACCGCGATGACGCGGCGGGTGGACCGCAAGCCGCTCGCCGAGATGGACACCCCCGCGCAGACCTTCCACCGGTACCGGCAGCGCCAGGCGCAGCGGGCCCGGCTGCTGGGCATGCTGCTGATCCCCGTAGACGCCGGGTGCGTGCTGCCGCTGCGGCGCGGACCGGAGATCCGGGACGCCTGCCTGGAAGCGGGCTGCCCGGCGGACGAGCCGTTCGTGCTGTCGCTGCGGGAACTGCTCGGCATCATCGGCGCGCACGAGTGGCGTCGCAACGGCATCGAGATCCCCGCCCTGGACGCGCGGATCCACCCGCACTACGGCGTGTTCGCGCCGCTGCGCTCCGACTACCTGGAGCTGATCGCCGCCGAACCGCTGCCGCCGGTGGAGACCGCCTTCGACATCGGCACCGGCACCGGCGTGCTGGGCGCGGTGCTGGCCCGCCGCGGGGTGGACCGGGTGGTGGCCACCGAGCTGGACGAGCGCGCGCTGACCTGCGCGGCGGAGAACGTCGCGGCGCTCGGGCTGGCGGACCGGGTCGAGGTGACCTCGGCCGACCTGTACCCGGCGGGCCGCGCGGGCCTGGTGGTGTGCAACCCGCCGTGGCTGCCCGCGAAGCCGTCGGCGGCGCTGCAGCGCGCCGTGTACGACCCGGGCAGCCGGATGCTGCGCGGTTTCCTCACCGGGCTCGCCGCGCACCTGGAGCCGGGCGGGCAGGGCTGGCTGGTGCTGTCCGACCTGGCCGAGCTGCTCGGGCTGCGCACCCGGCAGGAGCTGCTGGACCTGATCGACGCCGCCGGACTGGCGGTCGCCGGTCGCAGCGATGCCGCGCCGCGGCACCCGCGGTCCGCCGACACCTCCGATCCGCTGCACGAGGCGCGTGCCGCCGAGACCGTGTCGCTGTGGCGGCTGGTGGCGCGGGACTGACTCCACCTCCCGGGAATCGGCCCGGAATGAGAATCGAATTCTTTTCACCTGTTTCGGCGCGGTGCATTCGCATCGCGCCGAATCACTCGGTTGGCCGTTGGCCGCGATCGGTGCCCTGGGTAACTTCTGGTGGCCGCCGGTGAAATCCGACCTCGCCGCACCGCACTCAGTCGTCCGCCGAGCGGACGAAGGCTGCCCGCGGTGCGCACCGGCTGGAAGTGTCGGCGCTTCCACGCACGTCATCGCGGACGTGGTCCGGGCAGTGCGGTTTCGGTTCCGGTACCGCGCGCGGCCGAATTCCGCATTTCCCCGCGTTCGGAAATGATCGCGGAATCGTCCCGAGGTGTGCGAGAAGATCTCATTCGAGGGGTGCCCATGCGAACACGGGAATCGTCGCGGACCGCTGCGCCGAATTCGTTCGGGCCGGTGTTCCGGAGCGGGTGGCGCGGGTGAGCACCGGCGACCGGCGGGTGGTCCTCACCGGCATGGGCGTGCGGGCGCCCGGCGGGCACGGCACGGCCGGGTTCTGGGACCTGCTCACCTCGGACCGCACCGCCACCCGCACCATCACCGCCTTCGACCCGGCGCCGTTCCGCTCCCGCATCGCCGCCGAGGTGGACTTCGACCCGGTGGTCGAAGGCTTCGACGGCGCGGAGGTGGCCGACCGGGACCGGGTGGTGCTGCTCGCGCTCGCCTGCGTCCGCGACGCGGTCCGGGACTGCGGGCTGGACCTCGCGCGGCGGGATCCGACCCGGATCGCGGTGAGCATCGGCAGCGCGGTCGGCTCCACCATCAGCCTGGACCGCGACTACCGGCGGATCTCCCGGGACGGTTCGACGTGGCTGGTCGACCACGTGCCGGCCTCCGCGCGCTCCCGCGACCACCAGGTCCCCGCGAGCCTGGCCCGCGACGTGGCCCGGGAGGTCGCGGCCGAAGGGCCGGTCGCGGTGATCTCCACCGGCTGCACGTCCGGGCTCGACGCGGTCGGGCACGGCGCCGAGCTGATCCGCGACGGGCGCGCCGACCTGGTCCTCGCCGGTGCCGCGGACGCGCCCATCTCGCCGATCACCGTGGCCTGCTTCGACGCGATCCGCGCCACCTCGCCGAACAACGCCGACCCGGCGCACGCCGCCCGCCCGTTCGACCGGCGCCGGGACGGCTTCGTGCTGGGGGAGGGGGCGGCCGTGTTCGTGCTGGAGGAACGCGCCGCCGCACTGCGCCGCGGCGCCCGGGTGCACGCCGAGCTCGCCGGATTCGCCGGGCGCTGCAACGCCTTCCACATGACCGGGCTGCACCCGGAAGGCCGCGAACTGTCCTGGGCGATCACCGCCGCGCTGCGCGCCGCCGGCCGCGACCGGGTGGACTACCTCAACGCGCACGGCTCCGGCACGAAGCAGAACGACCGGCACGAGACCGCAGCGATCAAGCGCAGCTTCGGCGCCGCCGCGCACCGCATCCCGATCAGCTCCATCAAGTCCAAGGTGGGGCACTCGCTGGGTGCCGTCGGCTCCGTGGAGCTCGCGGCCTGCGTGCTCGCCATGCGGCACGGGGTGATCCCGCCGACCGCGAACCACGCCGAACCGGACCCGGAGTGCGACCTGGACTACGTGCCGGGCGCGCCGCGGGAGGCGGACCTGGACGTGGTACTCAGCATCGGCAGCGGCTTCGGCGGGTTCCAGAGCGCCGTCGTCCTCACCAAGGGGGACCGGTGACGGAGGTGGTGGTGACGGGGATGGCCGCGATCGCCCCGAACGGCGTCGGCGTCGAGGACTACTGGGACGCCACCCTGGACGGCCGCAGCGGGCTCTACCCGATCCGCGGGTTCGACGCGACGTCCTACCCGATCCGGGTCGCGGGCGAGGTGCCGGACTTCGACGCCGCCCGCCACCTGCCGCCGCGGCTGCTCGCCCAGACCGACCGGATGACGCGGTACGCGCTCGCCGCCGCGGACTGGGCGGTGGCCGACGCCGCCGTGCCGCCGGACGCCGACGGCGAGTTCGGGGTGCTGACCGCGGCCGCGGCGGGCGGGTTCGAATTCGGCCAGCGGGAACTGGAGAAGCTGTGGGGGCAGGGCCCGGACCGGGTCAGCGCCTACCAGTCGTTCGCCTGGTTCTACGCGGTGAACACCGGCCAGATCTCCATCCGGCACGGCCTGCGCGGCACCGGTTCGGTGCTGGTCGCCGGGCAGGCCGGTGGGCTGGACGCGATCGCGGAGGCGGCCCGGATGCTGCGCCGCGGCACCAACGCCCTGGTGCTCACCGGTGGTTTCGAGGCCTCGGTGTGCCCGTGGGGGCTCGTCGCCCACGGCACCACCGGCGTCATGAGCACCGACCCCGATCCGCGCTGGGCGTACCTGCCGTTCGACGAGCGCGCGTCCGGCGCGGTGCCCGGCGAAGGCGGCGCGCTGCTGGTGCTGGAGCGCTCGGCCGACGCGGCCCGGCGCGGGGCACCGCAGGTGCACGGCCGGATCGCCGGGCACGCCGCCACCTTCGATCCGCCGCCCGGTTCGGACCGCGAACCCGGCCTGACCCGCGCGATCCGGGCAGCGCTGCGCGACGCGGAGCTCCCGTCCGAGGCGGTCGACGCCGTGTTCGCCGACGCCGCGGGCACCCCGGACCGCGACCGCGCCGAGGTCGAGGCGCTCGGCGCGGTGTTCGGGCCCCGCGGCGTCCCGGTGACCGCGCCGAAGAGCATGACCGGACGCCTCGATTCCGGCGGTGGCCCGCTGGACGTGGTCACCGCCCTGCTGTCGGTGCGGGACGGCGTGCTGCCGCCCACGATCGGCACCCGCCGCGCCCCCGGCGGACTGGACCTGGTGCTGGAGGAACCGCGGGAACTGCCGCTGCGCACCGCGCTGGTGCTGGCGCGGGAACCCGGCGGGTTCAACTCGGCGCTGGTGGTGACCGCATGAGCCGTGGAGGAGGAGATCCGTGCGACTGACCCGGACCCAGCTGGTGAGCGCGATCCGCGCCGCCGCGGGCGACACCGAATTCGCCGACCTGGACGGCGATGGACTGGACCGCCGGTTCGACGAACTCGGCTACGACTCGCTGGCGCTGCTGGAGGTGGCCGCCGTGCTGCGCCGCACCCACGGCATCGCGCTGCCCGACGAGGCGGTCCTCGACGTCGGCACGCCCGCCGCGCTGCTGCGGATCGTGAACCGGACGACGGAAGAGGTGAGTTGAGATGGCCCGGACCGACAACTCCGTGACGGTGCGGGCTCCGCTGCCGCTGGTGTGGGACATGACCAACGACGTGGAGTCCTGGCCGACCCTGTTCGCCGAGTACGCCCGCTCCGAGGTGCTGCGCCGCGAGGGCGGCACCATCGACTTCCGGCTCACCACCCACCCGGACGCCGACGGCAAGGTGTGGAGCTGGGTGTCCCGGCGCGTCCTCGACCTCGCCGAGCGCACCGTGCGCGCCCGGCGCCTGGAAACCGGGCCGTTCCAGTACATGGAGCTGTGCTGGACGTACCGGGAGACCGAATCGGGCACCGTGCTGCGCTGGGTGCAGGAGTTCACCGTCAAACCCGAGGCGCCGTTCGACGACGCCGCGATGACCGCGCGGCTCAACGCGGCCACCCGCAGGAACATGGGCCACATCAAGGCGGTGATCGAACGGGCCGCGCACGCGTCGCGGTGAGCGCCGGGCCGAAGGTCTCTGGGACCCGGCGGGCACCGCGTCGATCCTGGTGCTGTCGGCGGAACGCGCGAGCGGGAGCAGGCGATGAGGACGGGTGCGGTGCTCGGAGCGCTGCGCTGGACGGCGCAGGCGCTGCGGCCCAAGCGGAATCCGCTGCGCCGGAGCCTCGACCGCTGGACCGCCGCGGTCATGGCGCTGCTGGTCGGGTTGGCGCTGGCCTCCGTCCCGGTCGCGGCCGCCGTCGGCAGCGGCACGCACCAGCGGCTCGGCGAGCGGTCCGCCGCGCAGCACGCGGAACGCACCGCGGTGCGCGCCCGGCTCGTCGAGCCGGTGCGGATGACGATCGTCGGCGGCGGTTCGCCGCAGACCCAGCGGGTGCTGTTCCACGCCCCCGTGACCTGGCGGGACGAGGCCGGGCGGCCGCACGGCGGGTGGGCGGAGATCTCCTCGGCCGCGGTGGCGGTGGGCGACGAGATCGAGGTGTGGGTGGACGACCGGGACGCGGTCGTGGCACCTCCGCTGGGCGCGGATCGGGCGTTGGCGTCCGCGATCAGCGTCGGCGTGCTGGTCGTCTTCGGCTCGGTGGTGTGCTGCGGGGTGGCGCTGGTGCTCGTGCGCCGCGTCGCCGACGGCCGCGCCCACCGCGCGTGGGCGCGGGAGTGGGAGGTGGTGAGCCCCCGCTGGGACCATCGCGGACCCGCAGACGCCTGACGCCGGTCTGGCTGCTTCTGTTGTGTAGGGCTCGGGTGGCGGAACCTCAGCGGCTTCCTCGCTGCGGGATCGTTTTCACCGGTGGCTCCGCCACAGGAGAAAACGCTGTCCCCGCGAGGAAACAGCTGAGAACCCGCGGCGGTGCGAGTTGCTCTGGTGGTCGTCTGCTCAGCGGCTTCGCCGCTGACAGGACACCGACAAGGCCCGCCGGGCGGGTTCCGAGACGGGCAGCGCGTGCCGTGGCCGCTGGGGAGTTCCGTCACCGCTCGCCGTGCCGCGCTCACCGTCCGCGGTCGTGGTCCGGCCGGGCGCCTCCCGGGGATCTCCGCGCGGTCCGCCGTGGGATGCTGATCGCGCGGTGCACCCCGCTCGACGGTGTTCCGGGAGCGCCCGGGGACGCGTCGGGCCGGTTGCGCCGCGGGTTCGAATCTCCGGACGGAGGCGGGAGGCACGATGGCGGACGAGCACCGGAACGCGGAGGCGGACCTGGGCACCGACCGCGCCCACGGCGCCCGGATCTACGACTACATCCTCGGCGGCAAGGACAACTACGCCGTCGACCGGGCCGCCGCCGAAGCCACCCTGGAGGTGTGGCCCGCGCTGCGGGTGCACATGCGGGCCAACCGCACCTTCATGCACCGCGCGGGTCGCCACCTGGCCCGGGAGTGCGGCATCCGCCAGTTCCTCGACATCGGCACCGGCATCCCCACCCGGCCGAACCTGCACGAGGTCGTGCAGGAGGTCGCCCCGGACTCGCGGGTCGTCTACACCGACAACGATCCGATCGTGCTCGCGCACGCCCGCGCGCTGATGTCCAGCGCGTCGGCGGGCCGCACCGCCTACGTCGAGTCGGACATGCGCCAGGTCGAATCCCTGCTGGCGGCACCGGAACTGCGGGAGACGCTGGACCTGGACCGGCCGATCGGGCTGATGCTGATCGGGATCGTGCACTTCATCGAGGACGACGACGAGGCGCTGGCGGTGTCGCGCCGGATCGTCGACGCGCTGCCCTCCGGCAGCTACCTGGCCGCGACGATCGGCACCGACGACTTCGCCCCCGAGGCGCTGGCGCAGGTCGTCGACGTCTACCACCAGCACGGCGAGACCATGCGCCTGCGCAGCAAGGCCCAGGCGGCGCGGTTCTTCGACGGGCTGGAGCTCGTCGAGCCGGGCCTGGTCCAGATGCACCGGTGGCGCCCGGACGACGACGAGCACCTGTCCCTGGACGAGGCGGACATCGCCATGTACGGCGCCATCGCCCGCAAGCCGTGAGCGGTCAGCGCGGCCGGAGCTCGAACATCGGCAGCGCGGTGTCCCGCTCGGTGACCTCTTCGCCGAGGGTGCCGCGCAGGACGTCCTTGAACTTGGCCCACGCCCGCGGGTGCCGCCGCGCGTAGTCGGCGAGCATCGCGTCGGCCTCGGCGGTGGTGAGCCGCCGCGCGGTGGCGGGACGGTCGCGGTGCCGGCCGGTGGAGACGCGGACCTGCGGGTTCGCCACCACGTTGCGGTACCACTGCGCGCGGGCGCCGAACCCGGAAGCGACGACGTGGACATCCGGTTCGGGGGTCGCGAGCACTTCCAGCACGACCCGCCGGGCCATCCCGGAGTTGCGGCCCACGTGCTCCAGCAGGAGCAGCCGCGGGCCGAGCAGGGCGCCCAGCCGAGCCCGGTACAGCAGGACGGGCGCGCGCATCAACGCGCGGGTCCGCAGCAGCCGGGCTCCGGCCCGGCCGAGAGCGGTGGTGCCTCGTTCCGGCATGGTCGGCCTCGATTCGTCCGGTCCGTGCAGTGTCGCACCGGGAACCGCCCCGGCGGGGCGGGATCCGGCCGGTGCGGGGTGATCGCGGTCCGACCACCCCGCCCGGGCATCATCAGGGCAGCGGCCCGCCGGTGCGCTGCGCCGCCGCGTCGGCCAGGGAGTAGCCGGGGTGCGGCGGCTGGTTGTAGGCGGTGTTCTGCCAGGCCACGGCGAGCCGGTACTGCCGGTCCTCCATCAGGCCGGGCAGGCTCAGGTCGGTGGGCTCGGTGGTGCTGAAGATCCGCAGCGCGCTGCTGTCCTCGGTGCGGAACACGACCTCTTCCCGCCAGTCGCCCATCAGGTCCGCGGACAGCGCCGGGGTGGCCTTGGTGCCGTTGTTGGACGCGACGCCGTCGAAGTCCTGGACGCGTTCGGTGCCGTCGCCGGTGTACTTGTCGATGTGGGTGTCGTCGAGCAGTTCGCGGCTCGCGTCGCCGTCCCACCACACCAGGAAGTTCATCGATCCGGGCCGGGGCCCGACGTCCTCGCCCGCGGCGTCGCGCAGCCGGTCGTCGGCGGCGGACCAGAACTCGGCCCCGGGGTTGCCGTCCCAGATGTCGCCCGCGACGCCGCGGCCGTTGTCGCCTGCGGGTTCGGTCTGCCAGAGCACTTCGCCGGTGGCGGCGTCGGCGAGCCAGGACGCGGGCTGGTCGGAGTTCTCGTCGACCTTGTACACCTCCAGCCCGGGCCGGTCGGGGTCGAAGTCGCCGACGTGCAGCGCGTCGCCGTGCCCGAATCCGGTGTTCCAGGCCGGTGTCCCGTCGTGGTCGATCGCCATCGCGCCGTAGACGACCTCGTCGTTCCCGTCCGCGTCGATGTCGGCGATGGACAGGTTGTGGTTGCCCTGCCCGGCGTACTCCGCACCCGCCTCGTCGCTGTCGAACGTCCACAGTGGAGACAGTTCGCCGTCGAAGGTCCACGCGGTGATGACGGAACGGGTGTAGTAGCCGCGCGCCTCGATGAGCACCGGACGCCCGTCGATCTCCGCGGTGGCGGCGAGGAACCGGTCGCAGCGGTTGCCGTAGGAGTCGCCCCAGTCCGCCGGATCGCCGCGCTCGGGGACGTAGTCCGCGGTGTGCCGCTCCGCGCCGGTGGTGCCGTCGAAGACGGTGAGGAACTCGGGCCCGTCCAGCACGTACCCGTCCGCGTTGCGGTGGTCGGCGTCCGCGTCGCCGAGCGCGGCGCCGGTGCCGTCCACGGTGCCGTCGGCGGTCTTCACCGCGACTTCGGCGGCGCCGTCCCCGTCGTAGTCGTACACCTGGAACTGGGTGTAGTGCGCGCCCGCGCGGATGTTGCGGCCGAGGTCGATGCGCCACAGCCGCGTCCCGTCCAGCCGGTAGGCGTCCAGCAGCTGCGGGCCGGTGTACCCGGCCTGCGAGTTGTCCTTGGAGTTGGACGGGTCCCACTTGACGACGTACTCGTACTCGCCGTCGCCGTCGAGGTCTCCGACGCCGACGTCGTTGGCGCTGTAGGTGTAGTCCTCGCCGGTCGGGGTGGTGCCGCCGTCCGGCACGTCCAGCGGGATGTCGAGGTGGTCGGCGGCGAAGGCGCGCGCGGTGCTCGCGGCGGCCCGCTGCCCGTGCGGGGCGATCTCGTAGCGGGCGTCGGCGGACGCGCCGCGGTCGAGGAATCCGGTGCCGGTCAGCGGTTCCGGCGTGACCAGGGTGCCGTCCCGGTACACGTCGAAGGTGGCGCCCGCCGGGTCGGTGCCGAACAGCCGCCAGGACACGAAGTTCCCGTCGCCGGAGCGGACGCTGATGGCGGCGCGACCGGGTGCGGCGGCGCGGTTCCCGGCGGTTGCGGTGCCGGCCGAGCCGTTTCCGGTCGGTTCGCCTTCGGTCGACCCGGTTCCGGCCGGTTCGATCATGCTTCCGGCCGGTGCGGATGCTGCTCGTGCGGTTCCTGCCTGCGGGGGTTCGGCGGGGGAGCCGGTTGCGGGTGCGGCGAAGCCGATCGGCAGCGCGGCCGCGGCGAGCGCGGTCACCAGCGCGCGGCGGTGGGTTCCCGTTCGAGAGGGGTGCATCGTGGACGGTTGCGATCTGGTCGAGGGTGCTCCGTCGCACCCCGGTCGGATGATCTGGTCCGGCGCTCCCGGATGTCGCACGAGATGGGGAAAGCGCTTTCCCGAACGTTAGGGGCGGGCGGCTCGGCTCCGCAAGGACCGATCGACGGTGCTCGTGGTCCGGCCGTCCGGCGGCAGCGCGCGACCTGCCGGGGGTTCCGGCGCCCCGCCATCAGGCGGAGTCGTCCGCGCTCCGGGACGGGGCAGGCCGCCGCTGCGCTGCGCGTTCGGCCGCCCGGGTCAGGACCGGCGCCGCGGCTTGCCGCGCCCGCCACCGGGGCGCGGTCCGCCCTTGCCGCGGGCGGGTTTCGGGGCGGGCTGCTTCTTGGCCGCGGGCCGCTGCTTCGGCGTGGGTTCCGGGCGCCCGCGGGTGCTGTTCACCGTGCGGCCGCGCACGATCCCGATGAACCGCTCCATCAGGTCGGTGGTCTCCGCGTCCGGCCAGGACAGCGCGACCTGCGACTGCGGGACGTCGGTGAGCGTCCGGTAGGTGAGGTCCTTGCGGTGGTGCAGCCGGGCCAGCGACTGGGGGACGACGAGCAGTCCGACGCCCGCGGCGACGAGCTCGACGGCGAGGGCGGTGTCCGCGGGCCGCTCGAACGCGGGCCTGCCCGGCGGCCGGTCCCAGCCGAGGGTGTCGTCCAGCGGGTGCTGCACGATCTCGTCGGCGAGGTCCTCCGGCCGCACCTCGTCGGCCGCGGTGATCACGTGGTCCTTCGGCACGACGACCACGGTCGTCTCGGTGTAGAGCGGGATCGCGTGCAGCCCGTCCCGGTCGGTCGGCAGCCGCAGCAGCGCCGCATCGACCTCGCCGCCGCGCGCCAGGTCGGCCGCGGCGGCCGCCGGGGTGGCGACCAGGTGCAGCGGCACCGAGGGAACCCGTTCGTTCCAGATCCGCACCCACTTGCCGGGGGTCACCCCGGGCACGTACGCGAGGGTGAACGACGACGATCCGACCGAGCCTGCCACCGGGCCAGGCTACCGGGCGTCACCGCAGGTACCGCGGGCCCGGGTCGATACCCTGGACCCATGACGTCGCACAAGACCCCCCAGACGATGAAGCCCGCGACCGCGGCCAAGAAGCTGAACGTGTACCTCGAAGCCACCCCCGCGGAGTTCCAGGAGGGCGTGGTCTCGCGCGACGAGCTCAACGCCCTGCAGACCGACCCGCCGGAGTGGCTGCGCGAGCTGCGCCGCAACGGCCCGCACCCGCGCCCGGTGGTCGCCGCCCGGCTCGGCGTGTCCAACAGCGGCCTCGCCCGCGGCGGCATCACCGAGGCGCTCACCACCGAGCAGATCGAGGCGCTCAAGGCCGAGAACCCGGAGTGGCTCCAGCACGAGCGCGCCACCCAGGCCGAGGTCCGCAAGGAGGCCGCCCGCGTCAAGAACAAGTCCCGCGAGGACTCCGACTCCTGAGCCCGCCGCGGCGGGGGCGGGCGGCGGATCCGCGCGGGACGCTCGTGGTCCCGGGGCGTGCCGCAGGCCCGCACCCGTCGTGATCTCCCGGGTCGCGACGCGAACAGCGCCCGGCTCCGCCGCTGGCGGGGCCGGGCGCTGGGGTGTCCGGGACGTCCGGGATCAGTGCTCGCCGAGTTCGCCGTCCACCCGGCGCCAGATCTGCTCGGGGTTGCCGTCGGCGAGCACGCTCGGCAGCAGTTCGGCGGGCACGTCCTGGTAGGCCACCGGCCGCAGGAACCGGTCGAGGGCCAGCGTGCCGACCGAGGTCGTTCGGGAGTCCGAAGTGGACGGGAACGGTCCGCCGTGCACCATCGCGTGGCCGACCTCGACGCCGGTCGGCCAGCCGTTGAACAGGATCCGGCCCGCCTTGCGCTCCAGCACGGGCAGCAGCGCGCCCGCTTCGGCGGTGTCCGCGGCGGTGGCGTGCACGGTGGCGGTGAGCTGCCCTTCCAGCCCGGCCGCGACCTCGCGGACCTGGGCGGCGTCCCGGCAGCGGAGCACCAGCGCGGACGCGCCGAACACCTCGTCGTCCAGCCCGTCCCCGGCCAGGAACGCCTCGGCGTCGGTGACCAGCAGCGCCGCCCGGCAGGACTGCGGCGCGTCGGATTCCCGGCCGCGGGCCAGCACGGTCACCTCGCCCTTGCCCGCCAGCCCCTGCACGCCCGATTCGTAGGAGCGGGCGATGCCGGGGGTGAGCATCGGCGTCGGGGCGGCCGCGGTGACGGCCGCGGCGGCGCTGTCCAGGAAGCTCGTCAGCTCGGGCCCGTCGACGGCGATGACCAGGCCGGGGTTGGTGCAGAACTGGCCGGATCCCATCGTGAGCGAGCCGACGAACTCGCCGCCGAGCTCCGCGGCCCGCACGGCGAGCGCGCCGGGCAGCAGGAAGACCGGGTTGATGCTGCTCATCTCCGCGTACACCGGGATCGGCTGCGGCCGGTTCTGCGCGGCGGCGGTGAGCGCGAGCCCGGCGGCGCGGGAACCGGTGAAGCCGACGGCCTGGATGCGCGGGTCGGTCACCAGCGCGGTGCCCAGACCGGGTCCGCTGCCGAACAGCAGCGAGAAGGTGCCGGCGGGCAGCCCGCAGGCGGCGACGGCGTCGCTGATCGCCCGCGCCACCAGTTCGCAGGTGCCGGGGTGCGCGTCGTGCGCCTTGACCACCACGGGGCAGCCCGCGGCGAGCGCGGAGGCGGTGTCGCCCCCGGCGACGGAGAACGCGAGCGGGAAGTTGCTGGCGCCGAACACGGCCACCGGCCCCAGCGGGATCTTGCGCTGCCGGATGTCGGGGCGCGGCGCGGGGGAGCGGTCCGGCTGCGCCGGGTCGATGCGGGCACCCGCGAAGCTGCCCTCGCGGACGACCTGCGCGAACAGCCGCAGCTGCCCGGTGGTGCGGCCGCGCTCGCCGGTGGTGCGGGCCAGCGGCAGGCCGCTCTCGGCGTGGGCGCGGGCGGACAGCACCTCGCCGATGGCCTCGATGTTGTCGGCGATGGTCTCCAGGAACACCGCGCGCTGCTCGGGGGTGGTGGCCCGGTAGGTCTCGAACGCCTCGTCCGCCGCCGCGCACGCGCGCGCCACCTCCGCGTCGCCGCCGTGCCCGTAGGCCGGTTCGAGCTCGGCACCGGTGGCGGGATCGATCGCGCGGATCTGCTCGCCGTCGCCGAACACCGGGGTGCCCGCGATCAGCATTCGCCCGGTGAGGTCGGTGGCGGTGGTGCCTGTGGTCATGCGGTGGGTCCTCCTCGATCCGTGCGGGGCGCGGGGACGCGGCCTGCGGCGCGCACATCCCGCCAGCGGTGACACTAAGATCCCCGACCGATGCGTGTCCAACTCCGATCGAGCATCGTCCGATGCGGGAAAGGCATCGCACGCGGGAGGCGAGCATGTTCACCCTCAACCAGCTGTCCGGGTTCGTCGCGGTGGCGGAGGAACTGCACTACGGGCGGGCGGCGGCGCGGCTGCGCATGACCCAGCCGCCGTTGAGCAGGCAGATCCAGCTGCTGGAGCGCGACCTGCAGGTGCGGCTGTTCGACCGCAGCGGCCGCGCGGTGCGGCTCACCCCGGCGGGGCGGGCGTTCCTGCGCGATGCGCGGCGGCTGCTGCACGAGGCGGAGAACGCGACGCTCGCGGTGCGGCGGGTGCCGAGCGGCGCGGCCGGCGTGGTGCGCGTCGGGTTCACCGCGACCTCGGCCTACGGGAAGCTCGGCGGGGTGCTGGAGACGGCGCGGGAGCGGTTGCCGCACGTGGACGTGGTGCTGCGGGAGCTGGTGACCCGCGAGCAGCTGGACATGCTCTCCTCGGGCGCGCTGGACCTGGGCCTGGTGCGGCCGCCGATCACCCGGCCGGAGCTGGATTCGCGGCGACTGCTGGCCGAACCGCTGCTGGCGGCGTTGCCCGCGGGGCATCCGCTGGCAGGTTCGGAGACGTTGAGCCCGGCGGACTTCGACGCCGCGGACGTGGTGATGTACTCGCCGACGGAGGCCCGCTACTTCCACGAGCTGCTGGTGAGCGTGTTCCGCGAGGCGCACGTGTCACCGCGCTACACCCAGCACGTGAGCCAGGTGCACACGGTGCTGGCGCTGGTGCGCGCCGGGCTGGGGATCGCGCTGGTGCCGTCGACGGCGACACTGCTGCGCTTCGACGGGGTGGTGCTGCGGCCGGTGGCCCTGCCGGATCCGGAGCCGGTGGAGCTGCACCTGGCGTGGCGCCGCGCCAACGACAACCCGGCGCTGGGCGCGCTGCTGGCGCTCGTCTGACGAGCCGGTGCCGGGGCGCTGTTCGCGGTCGCCGGACGGCCCGCGCCGGGTGGCCGGACGGCCCGCGCCGGGTGGCCGGCCGGCTCGCCGCGCGGTTCGGTGCGGCGGGCCGGCCACCCGGTGATCAGCGGACGGCGTCGGGCTGGGGGAACCAGCGGCGGATGTCCTCGGGAGTCGCTTTCGCGGTGCGGTTGAACACGAAGCGGGCGTGCGGGAGTTCGGCGTGCACCAGGTTGACCAGGGACTCGAACAGCTCGGTGTTCTGCGCGGCCAGCCGGACTCCGGCGCCGATGAGCACCGCGTCGTAGGGGCGGTCGGTGATGCGCCGCCGCACGGTCTCCAGCGCGGTCTCGCCCGAGTCGATCTGGCAGCCGTCGACCTCGTACCCGGCGGCGCGCAGCTGCGCGATGTTCTGCTCGTGGGCGGCTTGCAGCCGTTCGCGGGACAGGCCGGGGAAGCGGGCGAAGTCGGGTGAGTCGTAGTCGACGACGTCGGGGTGCAGGCCGATCTGGATGGCGCGGACGGTCATGGCGGGCGTCCTCTCTCGCTCGCCCGTCCGAAGCGGTTTCCGGTGCTGTGCGGGCGGAATCCGCGTGGGAAGCGAGGCCGGGCTCCGGGGCGGCGCGGGCAAGTCAACGGGTGTTGACCGGAACGCTAGCGGACGCGCGAGCGGCAAGTCAACCAGTGTTGACATGGCCCGTCCGTCCCGGCGCGCGCTTCTTCAGGCCGGGATGGCGCAGCGGAGCATGCCGTCGTCGCCGCGGACCGCCGTCGGGTTCGCGCGCAGCAGCCGCAAGGCCTCCTCGTCGAACCGCTGGAAGCCGAGGAACTCGCGGCCCGCATCGCCGTCGCGGTACACGGCGGCCCATCCGTGCAGGTCATCGCAGGTCACGTGGTAGGTGAGCGCGGGTGGCGCCAAGGTCGGCAAGGTGATCCCTCCGGGTCGGACACTCAACGTGCGGATTGAGCACAGAGAGTATCCCCTTGGCGATCACTGCTCCATTCGGGGTAGCGAACTCGTCCTCATGCCGGAATGTCGAGATCCTCCGGATGGGCTGTCGGGCGGAGGTCGCACGGGCAAGGCCCCGCCGCGCGCGGTCCGCGGATCGCGCGCGGCGGGCGGCATCGCCGCGGTCAGGTCTTGGCGGTCTCGGAGCTCGCCGAACCGGATTCGGGCGCGGCGCCCTGGGCGGATTCCGCGCCGGCCTGCTCCGCGCTGCCGGACTCCGAACCGCCGGATTCCGAATCACCGGACTCCGCACCGGCCTGCTCCGCGGCCGCGGCCTTCTTCTTGCCCGCCTTCCGCTCGTACCCGAGCAGGTGGTCCCGCACCGCGAGGTGCGTGAACCGGTAGCCACCGTCCACCTTGGACAGCAGGCCGTGCTCGGCGAGTTCGCGCAGCAGCCGCGCTCGTCGCACCGGCAGTTCGCTGAGCGCCATCGCCCGCGCCAGCCACTCGGCGCCCGCGTTCTTCGCGGTGTCGAACGGGAACATGTCGGCGTGCCAGGCCGCAGGTGCCGCGAGCCCGGCGACCACCATCGCGATGGCGACGTCGAGGGCGCGTTCGTCCAGCAGCGACCCGGTGAACAGCACCGGGAGCACGCCGACGAGCCCGGCCGCGGCGGCCACCGGCGCGGAGTTCTTCAGCCACGCGGAACCCTTGCCGTCGAACTCGGCGTACTGGTCGTCGCCGAACTGCCACCACACCTCGTCGCGGGCGGCGGTGGTGAGCCCGGCGACGATGCCGACCAGCACGGCGATGCCCATGGCGGTGAGCATTTCCTGCGGTCCGAGCCAGATCGTGGTGACCCCGACGACTCCGGCCCCGGCGGCGCCGAGCGCGGCGCTGTTGCCGGGCATCTTCGACCAGGCCTCGACGGCGCTCATGATGGTGAAGAACGCGGTGAGGACCACGACCGGCACCCCGATCCACCACGGCTGCGCGGCGAGCCAGTTCGTGGCGGGGGTGGTGAGCCCGACGAGCGTCAGGCTCACCACCAGGCCGAGCACGTACCCGCAGGCGGCCGTGGTCCAGCCCTGCGGCACGGTCCGCGCCAGCTGCGCGGGCCGCAGCCACGGCAGCCCGGAGAGGTGGTCCAGGAACGCGATGTAGCCCACCAGCACCGCCGCGGTCACCAGCGCCGCCGCGGGCCCGAGCAGCATCCCCATCGCCAGCGTCACGCCGGTGACGGAACCGGCGAGCACTCCGGGCAACCCGCGCGCGAACACGTGCACGACGGTGCTGGAGGGCAGGTGCCGGGCCCACGCGACGAGGCTGGGCAGCCGGGTGCGGGCGGTGAGGTCGTTGCACAGCGGGCTCGCCGAGACCCGCGCCAGGAATCGCAGCGTGCGCCGCACCTTCTCCGCCGGGTAGCCGAGCTCCTCGGCGTGCTGGGCGGGCACGGCGGTCAGGTAGGCGTCGAAGACCTGGCGGCGCCGTTCGGCGGGTGTGCCGCGGAGGTCGATCTCCGACGGCGGCCGGTCCTGGTAGGCCAGCGCCATCAGGCTCAGCATCAGCGGCGAGTCGAGCAGTTCCCACAGCTGCGGGTCGGTGCGCACGACGCTGCGGACACCGTCGACGCGGCGCCCGAGGCGGGTGTAGAACTCGGCGACCTGCTTGCGGGTGAGCGGGTTGATCGTGACGGTGTTGCTCAGCTGCAGCGGTTCGGTGAGCTCTTCGTGGTCGGTGCTGCGGCAGCAGACGACGAGCTCGGCGATGGCGAAGTTGTCCCGCAGCTTGTTGATCTCGGTGACGCAGCGCTCCTGGTATTCCGGCGGGACTTCGTCGAGCCCGTCGAGCATCAGCCCGATGCGCCCCTGCTCCAGCCAGATCCGCCCGAGCGACGGGTGGATGTTGTAGCGGCGTTCGACCTCGCGCAGCAGCCACTTGTCGAAGTCGGTGGGCGGCGCGGGCCTGCGGTCGTCCCAGCGCCACCCGGACATCGCCCAGGAGCCGAGGTCGACGATGAGCGGGATGGGCCGCTTCTGGTCGCCCGCGGCGCGCAGGGCGAGGGCGCGGGTGAGTTCCAGCAGCAGGGTGGACTTGCCGGAGCCGGGGCCGCCCAGGACGAGCAGCGAACCGTTCGCCTCGTCGAGGGTGCCGGGCAGGTCGGCGCCGGCGGGCAGCTTGGCCTTCTTGCCCGTGCTGTTCTGCACGACGACGTCGGCGGGCCGGGCGACGGTCGGGGGCATGTCGTCGCCGTCGAGCAGTCCGGCCACGTGCGCGGCGAGCGAGCCGTTGAGCCGTTCGCGCGCGTACCGCTCGGCGCTGTGCACGGACCGTTCCCGGTTGGAGGGGGAGTTGAGCCTGCGGGCGGTGACCGGTTTGTCGGTGTTGGTGATGCGTTCCCACCCGGCGAGCGCGGCGCCGAAGAGCAGGAACACGATCACGAGCGGCCAGAGGACGGCGGCCAGCGGCCGGAGGAATCCGGGCAGGTAGCCGCCGGTTCCGATGCTGATGGCGGTGGGGACGAGGACCAGCGTGACGGCGATTCCCGCCCCGATGAGCAGCGCCGTCCGCACCGTGCGGGCGAGCCTGTTCTGCATGATCGTCTCTCCAGGGGTCGGCATCCGCGCGTGCGCCTAGAACTATGGTCCGGCGGGCACGGACTGTAAACGCTCCATTCCGGTCGGTGTGTCCGAGTGTGATCGGCGACGCGGTGAACGGCCCGCAGTGGATCGGCCTGGAATAGTTAAAACTTCAACGAGGTTCCAGCGGGTGCACCGGCGGACAGGACGGCCGGCCGAGGTGAGGAGGGCGCAGTGCAGTTCGGCATCTTCAGCGTGGGGGACGTGACTCCCGACCCGACCACGGGCGCGGTACCCACCGAAGCAGCACGCATCCAGGCGATGGTGCGCATCGCGGAGAAGGCGGAGGAGGTGGGCCTGGACGTGTTCGCGACGGGTGAGCATCACAATCCGCCGTTCGTGCCCAGTTCGC
>NZ_JBEYUS010000093.1:0-19495 GCF_040643635.1 Saccharopolyspora sp. NPDC047091 | reverse complement strand
TGCAGGCGGCCGGAACCGACGTGAGCACCACCGAACTGCTGCCGCTGGACTTCGGGGTGTCGCGGTTCTTCTTCGCCGCCCCCACCGGGCGGCTCGGCGCGCTCACCGAGCTGGACGGCAAGCGCGTCGCCACCTCGTTCGCGCCGCTGGTCTCGGCGGCCGCCGCGGACCTCGGCATCGAGGTGGAGATCATCGAGCTCGACGGTGCGGTGGAGACCGCGGTCGAGCTGGGGCTCGCCGACGCCATCGCCGACGTGGTGGAGACCGGTGCCTCGCTGCGCGAAGCCGGGCTGCAGACCGTCGGGGAACCGATCCTGCGCTCCGAGGCGGTGCTGGTGCGCGGCACCCGCGAGCTGCCCGAGGACAGCGAGCAGGCGATCGAGAAGCTGATCCAGCGGCTGCGCGGCGTCCTCATCGCCCGGCAGTACGTGATGATGGACTACAACTGCCCGACCGGGTCCCTGGACGCCGCCCGCAAGATCACGCCGGGCATGGAGGCGCCGACGGTGTCCCCGCTCGACGAGCAGGGCTGGGTGGCGGTGCGGGTGATGGTGCCGCGCCACCAGGCCCAGGTGATCATGGATTCGCTGTGGGCGGCGGGCGCCCGCGCCATCCTCGTCACCCCGCTCGAGGCCTGCCGCCTCTGATCCCGCACAGGTGAATGGCCCATTCGACCGGTCGTGGTGGGCGAGTGGGCCATTCACCTGAGGTGTGGGCGGGATCAGTCGAGGAGCGTGTAGTTCAGGTCCTTGCAGACCCGGCCCAGGGGCACGTCGAGGCCCGGGTGGTCCAGCGGGAGCAGCACGTCGGGGGCGTCGGGGAGCGCCGACGCCGACGGTGGGTCCCACAGGCACAGCGACGGGTTCCCGCCGTCCATCGCCGACCGGTACCAGAGCCCGTCGAGCTCCGGGTAGGCCGCGCGGATGCTGCGCGCCCACGCCTGGGTGCGCTCCTTCGGCCCGTTGCTGATCGCCTGCGAGGCGCCCGCCCGCGTCGCCCACAGCCCGGCCAGGTCCAGCAGCCGCAGCGTGCGGCGCGGCCGGAACAGCACCAGGTGCGGCTTGCGGGTGCGCCGGTCCACAGTGGACGTGGCTTGGAAGACCTCGGCGATGCAGGTGCGCACCGACAGCGAGAAGTACAGCACCCCGTGCTCGCGGGTCACCGTCGGCCCGCCCTGCGTGTTCGGCAGGTGCGGGTCGAAGCGCGCGTGCGGCAGCGGTCCCGCGTAGCGGAAGCTGTCCCACTGCTGCGGGTGGTTGCCGCCGGAGGTGAACACCCGGGCGAGCCGGGTCCCCGCGGGCACCGCGATCACGTCCTCGGTGCGGCGCAGCATCGCCTGCAGTACCGCAGGCGCCGGCGGCTGGGGGAGTCTTGCCAACTGATGTCCTGGTGGGTTCGCGGTGCGGGGCCGGTCAGGCCGGGGTGCCGATCGCCGAGGCGAGGTCGGCGACGCGGCGCGCGCTGCCGCCCGCGAGCAGCCACTCGCGCGGGCTCACCGGCCGGTCGCCGAGTTCGAGGTCGTCCTGCGCGGTCGTCATGAACTTGGCGAGCACCAGGGCGGGCTGGTCCTGCGGCATCCCGGCGAGCACGGTCTCCAGCCCGGGGAGCACGTCGTCGTCGCTGAACTGCCAGGCGGGCAGCCGCCAGCCGCCGCGGTCCTTCCAGCCGATGAGCCGCCCGTCGCCGATGCGGTGCCGGATGCGGCTGGAGTCGACGCCGATGCGTTCGGCGGCCTGGTTGACCGACAGCGCGGTATCGCGCAGCACCGCCTGCTCGGCTACGGTGCGGGCGCGCGGATCCGTCTCGTCGGTGGCCAGCGGTGCCAGGTCGAGCCCGGCTTCCGCGAGGGCTTCGCGCTCGGCGGTGGTGAAGTGCGCTGACGGGTCGACCTGCGGCGTGATGAGCCGCTTCGCGGCGTCTTCCACGAGCGAGAGGAATTCGTTGGCGGTGACCCGCAGTCCTGCCCGGGCCAAGATGGTCTCCAGCGCGACTGTCATGTCCCCAGCGTAGCGCGTTCTGGGCCAAACGTGTGCGCGATCGTGCGCTCCGCAATGGTGAATCACCATATGTAGCAGGCGGGTCGCACAGCGTGCCGCGTCCATCCGGCTGACGGAGGACCCGGGCGAACCTATCGGGCGATTCGGCGGTTCCGGCGGAAAATCCTCGCCCGGAACTGGAAACGATCTCCGTTTTTGCTGGCGAGTCCGCAGTGGATCAGCCGGGACCGTCTCGGCGCCCCGGGGTGGGAGCGACTCCCCGACGTGAAGTCCAGGGCCGGACGGGTGGTCCGGTCGGGTAGTGGGCCGGACGGCGGCGCGAGCCCGGTGAACGTCGCAAGCGGCCCGCGGAGGGCTTGACGCGACCCCGCGGCAGGCCGTTCACTGGCCCGTACCGACTGGTCGGTCTTTCGAGTGGGAGCAGTGCATGAGCAAGCGATTCGACGGCCGGGTGGCGATCGTGACCGGCGCCAGCCGCGGCATCGGGCTCGGCATCGCCGAACGCCTGGTGTCCGAAGGCGCCCAGGTCGTCCTCACCGCCCGCAAACCCGAACCCCTGGAGGAGGCCGTCGCCGCGCTCGGCGCCGAGCACGCCCGCGGCATCGCGGGCAAGGCCGACGACCCCGACCACCAGGCCGAGGTCGTCGAGCGGACCCTCGCCGACCACGGCCGGATCGACATCCTGGTCAACAACGCGGGCATCAACCCCGCCTACGGGCCCGTCATCGACGTCGAACCCGGGGTGGCGCGCAAGACCTTCGAGGTCAACGTGCTCTCCGCGCTGACCTGGACGCAGCAGGTGCACCGGGCGTGGATGGCCGAGCACGGCGGTTCGGTGCTCAACGTGTCCTCCGTCGCCGGGCACCGGCCCTCGCCGGGCATCGGCTACTACGGCGCGACGAAGGCGATGCTCTCGCTGCTGACCCAGCAGCTCGGCGTCGAACTCGCGCCGAACGTGCGGGTCAACGCCGTCGCCCCCGCCGTGGTGAAGACGCGGTTCGCCACCGCGCTCTACGCCGACGACGAGGACGGCGTCGCCGGCTCGTACCCGCTGAAGCGGCTCGGCGAACCCGCCGACATCGGCGCCGCCGCCGCGTACCTGCTCTCCGACGAAGCGTCCTGGATCACCGGGCAGGTGCTCACCCTCGACGGCGGACTCACCCTCACCGGAGGCGTGTGATGCGGCTGGACGGGTCGGTCGCCGTCGTCACCGGTGGCGGCAACGGCATCGGTGCGGCGCTGTGCCGCCGGTTCGCGGGGCAGGGCGCCGCGGTCGTGGTCAACGACCTCGACGCGGCGGCCGCCCGCGCCGTCGCCGCGGAGATCGGCGGGCTCGCCGTGCCGGGCGACGCGGCGAGCGAGGACGGCGTCGCCGAACTCGTCGGCACCGCCACCGAACGGCACGGGCGCATCGACCTGTTCTGCGCCAACGCCGGCGTCGCCGACGGGGGTGGTCCCGATGCGCCGGAAGCGGCGTGGGCCCGCTCGCTGGAGGTCAACGTCATGGCGCACGTGCGGGCCGCGCGGGCGCTGCTGCCGCAGTGGCTGGAGCGCGGCGAGGGCCGGTTCCTGGCCACCGTCTCGGCCGCCGGGCTGCTCACCATGCTCGGCTCCGCGCCGTACTCGGTGAGCAAGCACGCCGCGCTGGCGTTCGCGGAGTGGATGGCGATCACCTACGCCGACCGCGGGATCGTGACCCAGGCGCTGTGCCCGCAGGGCGTGCGCACCGACCTGCTGGACGGCACCGGCGAGACCGGCAAGAAGCTGCTCGCGGACGCGGCCATCGAACCCGAGGAGGTCGCCGACGCGGTGCTGGCCGCCCTCGACGACGACCGGTTCCTGATCCTGCCGCACCCCGAGGTCGCCGACTACTACGCGCTGCGCTCGGCCGACCCCGCCAAGTGGCACGGCGGCATGCGCAAGCTCCAGCGCGGCCTGGACTGATCGGCCGGTCGATAGCCTGGTGGGCGAGGAAGAGGAGGCGCACATGGCCGGCACGGAGGTCCGCACGGCACCGGAGGTCGCCGAGACGGTGCCGCAGCGGCTGCTGGCGGCGGCGACGCGGCTGTTCGCGGAGCACGGGTTCGAAACGACCTCCGTGCAGCAGATCGTGGACGCCGCCGGAGTCACCAAGGGCGCCATGTACCACTACTTCGGCTCCAAGGACGACCTGCTGTACGAGATCTACGCGCGGCTGCTGCGGGTGCAGACCGCGCGGATGGAGCAGGAGGCCGAAGGCGACTCGCCCGTCGCCGAGCGGCTGCACGCGGTCGCCGCCGACGTGGTGGCGACCACCGCGGCCAACCTGGACGACACGGTGATCTTCTTCCGGTCGATGCACCTGCTGCACCCGGACAAGCGCACCGAGGTGCGCGCGCAGCGCCGCCGCTACCACGAGCGGGTGCGGGCGCTGATCGAAGAGGGCCAGGCGGCCGGGGTGTTCCGCGCGGACAAGTCCGCGGAGCTGGTCGTCGACTTCTTCTTCGGCTCGGTGCACCACCTCGGCACCTGGTTCCGGCGGGACGGCGAGCTGACCGGCGAGCAGATCGGCGAGCACTTCGCGGACCTGCTGCTGGCATCCCTGCGGCCATGACCGGTCGCGGGCACGACCGAGGAGCGGCGGTGCTCCTCGATGCGGAGGTGTTGTGTGAAGGCGTGGCGGCTCAACGAGAACGGTGAACCGCAGGACGTGCTCCGGCTCGACGAGGTCGACGACCCGCGGCCGGGCCCGGGACAGCTGCTGGTGCGGGTGCTGGCGACGCCGGTGAACTTCCCGGACGTGCTGCTGTGCCGCGGCGAGTACCAGATCAAGCCGCCGCTGCCGTTCACCCCGGGCGTGGAGCTGTGCGGCGAGGTCGTCGAGGTCGGCGAGGGCGTCGCGGACTTCGGCCCCGGCGACCGGGTGCTCGGCTCGGCCTCGCTGCCCACCGGCGGGTTCGCGGAACTGGCGCTGATGGACGCGCCGCGCACCTTCCCGGCGCCGGAGTCGTTGTCCGACGCGGAGGCGGCTTCGCTGTTCATCGGCTACCAGACCGGCCACTTCGGACTGCACCGGCGCGCGAACCTGCGCGCGGGGGAGACGCTGCTGGTGCACGCCGCCGCGGGCGGTGTCGGCTCCGCCGCGATCCAGCTCGGCAAGGCCGCCGGGGCCAAGGTGATCGGCGTCGTCGGCGGGCCGCGGAAGGCCGAAGTGGCCGCGGAACTCGGCGCCGACCTGGTGGTGGACCGGCGCAGCGAGGACTTCGTGCCGGTCGTCAAGGAGTTCACCGGCGGCAAGGGTGCCGACGTCGTGTACGACCCGGTGGGCGGGGAGACCTACGCGAAGTCCACCAAGTGCATCGCGTTCGAAGGCCGCATCCTCGTGATCGGCTTCGCAGGCGGCACCATCCCCACACCTGGCCTGAACCACGCGCTGATCAAGAACTACTCGATCGTCGGCCTGCACTGGGGCCTGTACAACGAGCGGAACCCGCAGCTGGTGGTGGACGCGCACCGCGACCTGACCCGGCTGGCCGACGAGGGCCTGATCCGGCCGTTGATCAGCGAGCGGCTGCCGCTGGACGCGGTCGCCGACGCGGTCCGCCGGGTCGGCGAGGGCAGCACCGTCGGCCGCGTCGCCTACGACGTCGCCGCGAGCTGACCGGGCCGGTCCGCCGGAGGGTGGTACCGACGAGTCCTGGTGCGCCCGTCGCGCGCGGCGGAGACTGGGAATCGTGGAGCGGATCGAACTCGCCGACTTCCTCCGGCGCAGGCGAGCCCTGCTGCGACCGGAGGACGTCGGCGCCCCGAGCGGCGGGCGCCGCCGCACGCCGGGGCTCCGGCGCTTCGAGGTCGCCGAGCTCGCCGGCATGTCCCCGGACTACTACGCCCGGCTCGAGCAGGGGCGCGGCCCGCAGCCGTCGGCCGAGCTGCTCGGCGCGCTGGCCCGCGCGCTGCGGCTGACCCGCGACGAGCGCGACCACCTGCTCCGCCTCGCCGGGCACCACGCGCCACCGCTCCTCGGTGGCGACGAGCACGTCGGCCGCGGCCTGCTGCGCATGCTGGACGGGCTGCGCGACCTGCCCGCCCTCATCGCCACCGATTTCAACGTGGTGCTCGCGCAGAACGCGATGGCCGATGCGCTGCTGGGCGAGCAGACCCGGTTCCGCGGCCTGGCACGCAGCTGCACCTACCGCTGGTTCACCGACCCCGCGATACGCGCACGCCACCCCGCGGACGATCACGCGCACGAGAGCCGCGCCCAGGTCGACGACCTGCGGGCGAGCCTCGCGCTGCGCCCGGCCGATCCCGCCGCGCGCGAGCTCGTCCGGGCGCTGCGCGCGGACAGCACCGAATTCGCCGAGCTGTGGGACCGGCACGACGTCGCCGTCCGGCGCAGCGACTGCAAGCGCATCCGGCATCCCGAGATCGGCCTCGTCGAGCTCGACTTCGACGTGCTGGCCACCGCCCGGCAGGACCAGCGGCTCGTCGTGCTCACGCCCGCGCCGGGCAGTGCGGCGGTGTCCCGGTTGGAGCTGCTGGCCGTCCTCGGCCGCGAACGCTTCGCCCCGTCCGGCGGCTGACCGCGCTCCCCGCCACGCCCAGCCACACCCCGTTCCGCCAGGAGGAAGATCCGTGCAGCCCACCCGCCTCGGCGAGGTCCGCGTCCTCGCCCGCTTCGACCGCGCCGCGGGCCAGGTCGCCGAGAGCATCGCGCTCGGACCGGACGGCTCCGCGGCCATCGGGATGATCCGGGCCCGCCAGGTGGTGCGGGTCGCGCAGGACGGCACCACCCGCACGCTGGTCTCGATGCCGACGCCACCGGGCGGCGGGACGACGCCGGTGGTGGGGAGCTCCGCGGTGACCGGGGTGGCGCGGGCGGCCGACGGCACCCTGCACTTCCTGTACTCCGGCGGGCGGGGCGGCATGACCGGGATCTGGCGGCTCGACGGCGAACCCCGGCTCGTGGTGGAGCTGCCCGCCGACAGCATGCCGAACGCGCTGGTCGCCGACGGGGACCGCTTCCTGGTCACCGACTCCACCGGCGGCCGCATCTGGCAGGCGCCGGTGGGTGGCGGTGCGGCCGCGGTGTGGTCGGCCGATCCGGCGCTGGCGCCCGACGGGTTCTTCGGCGCCAACGGGCTGAAGGTGCACGACGGTGCGGTGTGGGCGAGCAACTCCGACCACGGCACGCTGCTGCGCATCCCGGTGACCGCGGACGGTGGTGCCGGGACCGCCGAGGTCCGGGCCGAGGGGCTCGCGGGCGTCGACGACTTCGACTTCACCGGGCGGGGCGACGAGGTCCTCGCCGCGATCAACCTGGCAGGCGAGCTCGTGCGGATCGCCCCGGACGGCAGCCGCGAGACCCTGCTGGACGGCATGCGCGGGACCACCGCCGTCGTCGTCCGCGATGACCACGCCTACGTCACCAACGGCGCCAACCACGCCGAGACCGGTTCGAACCTGCTGATCGCGGAACTGCTGCGCGGCTGACGGCGGCATCCCGCCCGGCGGGAGCGCTTCACCTCGCCCGGTCGCAGGACTAGGTTCCCTGCAGCGTCCCCGGCGGTGCCGGGGACGTCGACCGCCGCCGCGCAGCTGGAGATCGCATGGCCGACACCGCCGCACCCGCGGAGCAGACCCGGCTGGACCGGGTGCTCAACCTCGTCGAACGGGCGGGGAACCGGCTGCCCGAACCGTTCCTGCTGTTCGCCCTGCTGTTCGCGCTGGTCGCCGTGGTGTCCACCGCGGTCGCCGCGTTCGGCGTCTCGGTGCGGATTCCCGGCGCCGACCAGGACACGCCGGTGCGGGCGGCGCTGTCCGGGGACGGGCTGCGGTTCCTGTTCACCGAGCTGCCCGCGAACTTCATCGGCTTCCCGCCGCTGGAGACCGTCGTGACGATCATGCTCGGGGTGGGGGTGGCCGAGCGGACCGGGCTGCTCACCGCGCTCATCAGGGGCGCGTTCGGCGGGGCGCCGCGCTGGGTGCTGCCCTACGCGGTCGGGTTCGTCGGGATCACGTCCAGCGTGATGGCCGACTCCGCGATGATCATCGTGCCGCCGCTGGCCGCGCTCGTGTTCAAGGCCGCGGGCAGGCACCCGGTGGCGGGCCTGCTCGGCGGGTTCGCCGCCGCGGGTGCCGGGTACTCCACCGCGCCGGTGGTGACGAGCCTGGACGCGCTGTTCTCCGGGATCAGCAACGAGGTCGCCTCGATCCTGCCGGACCCGGGCACGACGGTGACACCGGTGTCGAACTACTACTTCAACGTGGTGTCCTCGATCGTGCTGGCGCTGCTGGCCGGGTTCCTGATCGACCGGATCATCGAGCCGCGGCTGGTGCGGTCCGGGGTGCCGCGGGAGGAGAGCGGGGACGGGACCGGCGGCGCCGCGCCCGAGGAGCTCACCGCCACCCTGTCCGCCGCCGAACGGCGCGGACTGCGCTGGGCGGGGATCGCCGTCGCCGTGCTCCTCGCGGCCGTGCTGGCGCTGGTGCTCTGGCCCGGCTCGCCGCTGCGCAACGACGCGGGCGGATTCCTGCCGGAGTCGCCGCTGCTGGACTCGGTCACCACGCTGATCTTCCTGGCGTTCCTGGTGCCCGGCGTCGCGTTCGGGGTGCCGTCCGGGGCCGTCACCGGCGCCGGGGACGTGCCGAAGCTGATGGCCGCTGCGCTGCGGGACCTGACCGGCTTCCTGGTGCTGGCGTTCATGCTCGGCCAGTTCATCGGCCTGTTCAACTGGACGAACCTGGGCGCGGCGCTCGCCGTCGGCGGTGCCGACCTGCTGCGGGCGCTGGGGCTGGCGGGATTCCCGGCGTTCCTCGGGTTCATGGTGCTGGCCTCGGTGCTGAACCTGTTCATCATCTCCGGGTCGAGCCTGTGGACGCTGATGGCCGCGGTGTTCGTGCCGATGTTCGTGCTGCTCGGCTTCGAGCCCGGGTTCGCGCAGGCCGCGTTCCGGGTGGGGGACTCGGCGACGCAGATCATGACGCCGCTGAACCCGTACATGATCATCATCCTGGGTTACCTGCGCCGGTACGAACCGCAGGCCGGACTGGGCACGCTGGTCGCGCGGATGGCGCCGTTCGTGGTGCCGTTCTGGTTGCTGTGGGCGCTGGTGCTCACCGCCTTCTACTTCGCGGACCTGCCGCTGGGGCCGGGCATGGGCATCCGGTTGTGACGCGCCGCCGCGGGGAACCCTGCGGGCGCACCGGTCCCGGCGGCAGGAGGCGAGCGCGATGCAGCAGGCGGGGATTCCGTCCCGGATCGAGGTCGTGGAGGTCGGCCCGGGCGACGGGCTGCGGCACGAGCGGACGGCGATCGCCGCACCGGACCGGGTCGAGCTCGTCGAACGGGCCGTCGCGGCCGGGCTGCGCCGCATCGAGGTCGCGGCCTTCGGCGCGGATTCCGGCGAACCGGAACGGCTGCTGGCGGCGCTGCCCCGGCCGGACGGGGTGCGGTACCTGGCGCTGGTGCTGGACGAACCCGGGCTCGACCGGGCCGCCGCGGCCGGAGTGGACGAGGTGAACGCGATCGTCGCCGCCACCGACGGCCACGCGGCCCGCACCCGGTGCAGCAGCACCGAGCAGGACCTGGCGCGGTGGGCGGAACTCGCCGCCCGCGCGCACCGCCACGGGTTGCGCCCCATCGCCACGATCGCGGTCGCGTTCGGCTGCCCGCTGGAGGGCGAGGTGTCCGCCGAGCACGTGGCCGCGCTGGCGCGCCGGATCGCCGACGCCGGGCCCGCCGAGATCGTGCTCGCCGACACCGCGGGCACCGGCGTGCCCACGCAGGTGGTGCGGGTGTTGGAACGCGTCCGGGAGGAGGCGCCGGGAGTGCCGGTGCGCTGCCACTTCCACAACACCCGCAACACCGGCTACGCGAACGCCGCCACCGCCTTCCTGGAAGGAGTGGCGGCGCTCGACGCGAGCATCGGCGGCATCGGCGGATCGGCGGAGGTGCCCGGGTTCGGCGGCACCGTCGCCACCGAGGACCTGACCTACCTGCTGACCGGGATGGGCGTCCACACCGGACTCGACGCCGACGCGCTGGCCGCCGCGGGCACTTGGCTCGGCGAGCGGCTGCACCGCGACGTCCCCGCCATGCTCGGCAGAACGTCCTGAGCCGCGCGGGTGAACGGCCCGGGGCGGGCCGTTCACCCCGGGATCAGAACAGGACTCGGGTGAGGCCCTGGGCGACGCAGGCCGGCTTCTCCGCGCCCTCGATCTCCACGGTGGACTCGACGGTGAGCTGCACGCCGCCGTCGATCTCGGCGACCTCGGCGAGCCGGGTCCGCGAGCGCACCCGCGCCCCGACCCGCACCGGGTTCGGGAACCGCACCTTGTTCAGCCCGTAGTTGATGCCCATCCGCACGTTCTCGAACCGGTAGGTCTGCGCGTTGAGCGCGGACAGCAGGCTCAGCGTGAGGAAGCCGTGCGCGATGGTGCCGCCGAACGGCCCCTGCTCCGCGCGGTCGGTGTCGACGTGGATCCACTGGTGGTCCAGGGTCGCGTCGGCGAACCCGTCCACCTGCTCCTGGGTGATGGTGAGCCAGTCGCTGGTGCCCAGGTCGGTCCCGGTGGCCGCGCGGACTTCATCGGCGCTGGTGAACACGCGCATGGTCGCTCCTGTTCGAGGGGTGTCAGGCGGGGAGGTCGGCGAGTTCCGCGATCCTGGCGCGGTGGCGGTCCGCGGTGCCGAAGGTGAGCTGGGCGCTCTTGGCCCGGCCCAGGTAGAGGTGCACGGGGTGCTCCCAGGTCATGCCGATGCCGCCGTGCAGCTGCAGGGATTCCTCGGCGGCGAGCACCGCCAGGTCCGAGCAGTAGGCCTGCGCGAGCGCGACGGACAGCTCGGCCTCGGTGCCCGGTTCGTCGCGGCCGAGCGCGTCGGCGGCGGCGCGGGAGGTGGCGCGCGCGGTGCTCACCCCGGACCACAGGTCCGCGAGCCGGTGCTTGACGGCCTGGAACGAGCCGATGGCGCGGCCGAACTGGTGCCGGGTCCGCACGTAGTCCACTGTGGAATCGAGGCTGTGCTGGGCGAGGCCGACCTGTTCGGCGGCGAGCACCCCGGCCGCGGTGAGCAACGCCCGCCGCAGCACCGGTTCCGCGTCCGCGGCGATCAGTTCGCCGCGCGCCCCGGACAGCTCCAGGGTGCCGAACCGGCGCGTCAGGTCCAGCGGTGTCACGGGATTCCGCGCGACGCCGGGGTCCGAGGTGTCCACTGCGTACAGCCCGGTGCCGTCGGGCCCGGTGGCGGGCACCAGCACCAGATCGGCGACCTCCAGGTCGACCACCGCGGTCACCGAACCGGTCAGCTCCCCGCCCTCGGCGCGCACCCCGCTCGGCAGCGGCGCGGACGGCGCGGTGGTGAGCCCGACCGCGACCGTCGCCACCCGCTCACCGGCGGCGATGCCCGGGATCGGGCCGGTCGCCCCCGCCGCGTCGAGCGCGGCCGTGGCCAGCACGGTGCCCAGGAACGGCACCGGCGCCACCGCCCGGCCGAGCTCCTCGGCGACCACCGCCAGCTCGCGGACCCCGGCACCCGAACCACCGGCCTCCTCCGGCACCGCCAGCGCGGCGATCCCGAGCTCCCCGGCCAGCGTCCGCCACAGCGCCAGGTCGTACGGCTCGTCCGACTCGCAGCGGGCCAGCACCGAACCGATCTCGCAGCGGTCCCGCAGCACCCGGCGCACGGCCGCGCGCAGGTCCTCCTCGACCTCGGTGTAGAGCAGGTCGGCGCTCATCGCGGCAGCTCCTTCCACGGCACGTCCTTGTCCGTGCGGATCTCCGGCGGCAACCCGAGGACCCGTTCGGCGATCACGTTGCGCAGCACCTCGGAAGTGCCGCCCTCGATGGAATTGCCCTTCGCCCGCAGGTACCGGTAGCCGGGACCGCGGCCGGTGAAGTCCACGTTCTCCGGGCGGCGCAACGTCCAGTCGTCGTAGGCGAGGCCCTCCTCGCCGAGCAGCTCCAGCTCGAAACCGGAGATCTCCTGGTTGAGCCGGGAGAACGCCAGCTTCACCGCCGACCCCTCCGGGCCGGGGGTGCCGACCGCCAGCTGCTGGCGCAGCCGTTGCCCGGTGAGCCGGGTGGCCTCCGCCTCCACCCACAGCCGCAGCAACCGGTCGTGGGCGCCGGGCGTGCGGGCCTCCGGGTGCGCGCGCCACTGCTCGGCGAGCACGCCGATCATGCCGGACTCGCGGCCGGTGTTGCCGCCACCGATGGCGACCCGCTCGTTCATCAGGGTGCCCATCGCGACCTGCCAGCCCTGGCCGACCTCGCCGAGCCGCTGCGCGTCGGGGATGCGCACCCCGTTCAGGAACACCTCGTTGAACTCGGCCTCACCGGTGATCTGGCGCAGCGGCCGCACGTCCACGTCCGGATCGGTCATGTCGCACACGAAGTACGACAGGCCCTTGTGCTTCGGCGCGTCCGGATCGCTGCGCGCCACCAGGATCGCCCACTTCGCGCGGTGCGCGAACGAGGTCCACACCTTCTGGCCCTCGACGATCCAGTCGTCGCCGTCGCGCACCGCCCTGGTCGCCAGCGCCGCCAGGTCCGAACCCGCGCCGGGTTCGCTGAACAGCTGGCACCACACCTCTTCGCCCGTCCACAACGGACGGAGGAAGCGGGCGCGCTGCTCGTCGGTGCCGAAGCGCAGGATCGTCGGCGCCGCCATGCCGAGCCCGATCCCGTTGCGGGACGGGGCGTTGTCCGGCGCGCCCGCGGCGGCGAACTCCGCGTCCACCACCGGTTGCAGCGCCCGCGGCGCGTCCCGGCCGCCCAGGCCCACCGGGTAGTTGACCCACGCCAGCCCGGCGTCGAACCGGGCGCGCAGGAACTCCAGCCGGTCACCGCCGGGATCGTGCTCGGCGAGGAATTCCCGCACCGCGGTGCGCAATTCGTCCGCATCGGTCATCTCGGTACTCCACTTCTCCGGATACCTGAGAACACAAAACCCCCTGGCGAGCGGTGGGCACCCCGGAGGGCGCCCACCCAGGAACCGCACTGCCTGTCGCTGAACCTGCCCGGCGGGTTCTCGTCAGCGGCGGAGCCGCTGAGCCGACGACCCAGCACGCAACCGGCACCGCCGCTGAGGTTCCGCCACCTGAGCACTACGCGGCAGAAGTAGCGAGACAGGCGATCAGTCGCGCGGTCCGCCCGCCACGTAGAGGACCTGGCCCGAGACGAAACCGGAGCGCTCGTCGAGGAAGAACGACGCGGCGTTCGCGATGTCGTCCGGTTCACCGGCCCGGCCGACGGGGATGGTGGACACGGCCGCCTTCGAGAAGTCCTCGAAGCTCGCGCCGACCCGCTCCGCCGTCGCCTTCGTCATGTCGGTGGCGATGAACCCCGGCGCGATCGCGTTCGCGGTCACGCCGAACTTGCCGAGCTCGATGGCCAGCGTCTTCGTCAGCCCCTGCAACCCGGCCTTCGCCGTCGAGTAGTTCGCCTGCCCCCGGTTGCCCAGCGCGGACGTGCTGGAGAGGTTCACGATCCGGCCCCACCCGGCCGCCACCATGTGCTGCTGCACGGCCCGGCTCATCAGGAACGCGCCGCGCAGGTGCACCGACATCACGGTGTCCCAGTCCGAATCGGACATCTTGAACAGCAGGTTGTCCCGCAGCACGCCCGCGTTGTTCACCAGCGCCGTCGGGGCGCCGAGCTCGGTGGCGACCCGCTCCACGGCGGCCGCGACCTGGTCGGCGTCGCTGACGTCCGCGCCCACCGCCAGCGCCTTCCCGCCGGCCGATTCGATCGCCGAGACCGTGTCGGCGCAGGCCTGCTCGTCGAGGTCGATCACCGCGACGGCGAACCCGTCCTGGGCGAGCCGCTTCGCGGTGGCCGCGCCGATTCCGCGGGCGGCGCCGGTGACGATCGCGGTCTTGTTCGACATGGGTGGTTCCCTCACTTCGTCGTCGGGGGAGTTCCGGTTCGGGGGATGCGTCAGCGGTACTGCTTGAGCTCGCGGCGGGCCAGCGAGCGGCGGTGCACCTCATCGGGACCGTCCACGATGTGCAGCGTGCGGGCGTGCGCGTACAGCGAGGCCAGCGGCGTGTCCTGGCTGACCCCGGCCGCACCGTGCGCCTGGATGGCGCGGTCGATGATGGACGTGACCATCTGCGGGACCGCGACCTTGATCGCCTGGATCTCGGTGTGCGCGCCCCGGTTGCCGACGGTGTCCATCAGCCACGCCGTCTTCAACGTCAGCAACCGGTTCGTCTCGATCGCGATGCGCGCGTCGGCGATCCACTGCTGCACCATGCCCTGGTCGGCGATCGGCCCGCCGAACGCGGAGCGGCCCAGCGTGCGCCGGCACATCAGCTCCAGCGCGCGCTCGGCCATGCCGATGGCGCGCATGCAGTGGTGGATGCGACCCGGCCCGAGCCGGGCCTGCGCGATCGCGAAGCCCTCGCCCTCACCGGAGATGATGTTCTCGGCCGGGACTCGCACGTCCTCGAACACGATCTCGGCGTGCCCGCCGTGGTCGCCGTCGTGGTAGCCGAACACGTGCATCCCGCGCTCGATCCGCACCCCCGGCGAGTCCACCGGCACCAGGATCTGGCTCTGCTGGCGGTGGCGTTCGGCGTCCGGGTCGGACTTGCCCATCACGATGAGGATCGCGCAGCGCGGGCTCATCGCCCCCGACGACCACCACTTGCGGCCGTTGATCACGTAGTGGTCGCCGTCGCGCACGATGCGGGTGCCGATGTTCGTGGCGTCCGAGGAGGCCACGTCCGGTTCGGTCATGCAGAACGCGGAGCGGATCTCGCCGTCCAGCAGCGGCCGCAGCCAGCGCTCCCGCTGGGCATCGGTGCCGAACTCGGCCAGCACCTCCATGTTGCCGGTGTCCGGCGCCGAGCAGTTGAACACCTCCGGCGCCAGGTGCGGGCTGCGGCCCATGATCTCGGCGAGCGGCGCGTACTGCAGGTTCGTCAGGCCCGCGCCGTGCTCCCCGGGCAGGAACAGGTTCCACAGGCCGGCGTCCTTGGCCTTCGCCTTCAGGTCTTCGATGATCGGCGCGTGCGCCCACGGGTCGGCCGCGGCGGCCAGCTGCTCGTGCAGCACCGGCTCGGACGGGTAGACGTGCTCGTCCATGAACTCCGCGAGCCTGCCGCGGTACTCCTCGGTGCGGGCGTCGTAGCCGAACTCCATGTCATGCCTCCTCGTCGAGAGCGGACAGGCCCTGGGCGACCAGGTGCGGGACCAGCGCCCCGATGTGCTCGAAACCGTCCCCGACGGTCTGCCCGCGGGTGAAGCGGTAGTGGATGCCCTCGCTGATCACCGCGAGCTTGAAGAAGCCGAACGCCCGGTACCACTCCACATCGGACAGATCGGTGCCGCCGCGCTCGGCGTAGCGCTGCCACAGCTCGCTGATCGGCGGGAACCCGTACTCCGGGCCGATGCCCTTCGCGATCGGGTTCTGCTCCACGCCGTCCAGGCCCTCCCAGTACACCGCCAGCAGGCCCAGGTCGGTGAGCGGATCGCCGAGCGTCGCCATCTCCCAGTCCAGCACCGCGCCGATCCGCAGCGAGTCGTCGACCAGCACGTTGTCCAGCCGGTAGTCGCCGTGCACGATGCCGGTGCGCCGGGTCGCCGGGATGCGGGCGCCGAGCAGTTCGGCGAGCCGGTCGATGCCGTCCAGATCCCGGCTGCGGGAGGCGGCGAGCTGCTTGCTCCAGCGCCGCACCTGCCGCTCCAGGAACCCGTCCGGGCGGCCGAAATCACCCAGGCCCACCTGCTCCGGGTCCAGCGAGTGCAGGTCGGCGAGCACGTCGACCAGCCGCATCGACAGCTCGCGCCGCTGCTCGGTGCCGAGCCGCTCGGTCAGCTCGGGGGAGCGGTACACGGTGCCCGCCACGTGCTCCATCACGTAGAACGGGGCGCCGAGCACCGCGTCGTCCTGGCACATCAGGTAGGTGCGCGGCACCGGCACCGAGGTGTCCGCCAGCGCCGACATCACCCGGTGCTCGCGGCCCATGTCGTGCGCGGTCGCCAGCACGTGGCCCAGCGGCGGGCGGCGCACCACCCAGCGCTGCGCGCCGTCACCGACGACGTAGGTGAGGTTGGACCGGCCGCCCTGCACCAGTTCGCCGGTCAGCGGTCCGGTGACCAGGCCGGGCAGCTCCCGGTCCAGGTGCTCGCGCAGCCGGGTGAGGTCGAGTCCGGGCAGGTCGTCGCTCATGTCTCCTCCGCGGTGTCGGGTCCGAGTCCGGGCAGCAGCGCGCGCAGCTCGGCGCGGGTCTTCGCGGCCTCGGTGTGCAGCACGGAGCGCAACCCGAGGCCCTCGGCGGCGTCCACGTTCGGCACGCCGTCGTCGACGAACACCGCCTCCGCCGGACGCAGGCCGAGTCGTGCCAAGGTGAGTTCGTAGATCCGCGGGTCGGGTTTGCGCAGGCCCACCTCGCCGGAGATGACGGCCAGCTCGAACAGCCCCTCCAGCGACTCCCACGGGTAGTTGTTGCCCCAGCTGTTCGACAGCAGCGCCGTGCGCAGCCCGGCGGCCCGCAGGTCGGCGACCAGCCGCAGCATCGCGGCGTCCGGACGCATGTGCGCGAACATCCGCGCCATCAGCCCGTCCGGCTCGACCGGGCCGCCGTCGGTGGTGCGCAGGCGTTCCGCGAGCAGCCGGTCGAACTCGGCGGCGGGCAGCTCGCCCGTCTCCAGCCGGTGGATCGGGGTGCCCGCGGGGGCGCGGCGCGACAGCCACTCCTTGAGCGCGGCCGAGAACGTCCCCGGATCGATCCGCTCGGCGCGGGTCCAGGCGTCGATCGCGATCCGGCCCTGCGTGGTGAGCACCCCGCCGTAGTCGAAGATCACCGCTTGGATCGAGGAGGCCATGCACCGGACCGTACCGACTAGCCGGTATGCCCGCTAGACCTTTTTCAGGGGCCGTGGTCGGCCTGCGTCGGGGGCGGGTGGCGGAACCTCAGCGCCCTCCTCGCTGCGGGATCGTTTGCGCAGGTGGCTCCGCCACATGCGAAAACGCTGTCCTCGCGAGGAGGGCGCTGAGAACCCGCTGCGGTGCCGGTTGACCAGGTGGTCGCTGCTCAGCGGCTGCGCCGCTGACAGGAAACCGCGGGCCGAAGTGGGCGCCCAGCGCCTGCGCCGCTGACAAGCGGTGGGGCGCGGCGGTCAGGTGGGGTAGGCGGTGCGGAGGCGGGCTGCGTGGTCGAGGAACTCGGGGAGGGTGTCGCAGGTGGTGAACTGGAGGTCGACGAAGGCGTCCTCGACGCCGAGCTCGGCGACCTCGTGCAGGTAGTCGGCGATCTGCTCCACCGAGCCCTGCGCGGGGCGCTCACCGGGCGGGCCGAACTCGGCGTTGACCCGCAGCACCGTGCGCACCGGTTCCAGCCCGGCCTCCCGCGGGTGCTCCCGCAGCGCGGCGAGCTGGCGGCGCAGCGCGTCCAGCGGCAGGGCGATCGCCAGCCACCCGTCCGCGCGGCGGGCGATCCGCCGCAGCGCCGCCTCCGAACCGCCGCCGAGGTACACCGGCACCTTCCCCGTCGGCTTCGGCTGGAACTCGCCGGGGCTGATCGTCCAGAACCGGCCGCGGTGGCGCACCGGATCGGGACCCCACAGCGCCGCCAGCACGTCCAGGGTCTCGTCCAGCCGGGCGCCGCGCTCCGTCCACGGCACCCCGGCCGCCAGGTACTCGTCCTTGGACCAGCTCAGCCCCAGCCCGGCGATGAGCCGGCCGGAGCTGAGCAGGTCCAGGCCGGTGAGGGCGCGGGCCAGCGCGATCGGCGGGTGCAACGGCGCGCTCAGCGTGCTCGTGCCCAGACGGGGCAACGTCGTCGCCTGGGCCGCGACGCTCAGCGTCAGCAACGGGTCGAGCCCGGCCCGCATCTGCGGCGGCATCGTGCCGTCCCCGCCGGGATAGGGGGTGAGCAGCCGGTGCGGGGCGTGCACCCGTTCCCCCGCCCACAGGCTCTCGTACCCCATCGCCTCCGCCTCCGCGGCCACGGTGCGCACGTGGTCGGGGTGGGCGAACGCGCCGAATTGCGGAAGTCCCAGGCCCAGGCGCATCTTCGCGCTCCTCTCCGCGGCAGGCCGATCAGCCGCAGGTCGTCAGCATCTCCTCCAGCGCCGACTTCTCCTCCGCGGTGACCGACAGGCCGTAACCGTGCTTCACGGTGACCCAGTCGGTGGCGTACTCGCACCACGCGGCCTCGACCGGCTTCCACTTCGACGGGTCCTTGTCGCCCTTCGAGCGGTTGGAGCTCTTGTCGGCGGCGACGAGCTGCGGCAGGTCCATGTCGTTGGCGAACTGCTCGCGGCGCTCGTCGGTCCACTCGTTCGCCCCGCTGCGCCAGGCGTTGGCCAGCGGAACCATGTGGTCGATGTCCACGTCGGAATCGTCGGTGACGGTCTCCCCGCTGTAGGTGCTGACCCAGCTGCCGGACGTCGCCTCGCAGGAGTTGTCCACCTGCACGTCCGTGCCGTCGCGGACCAGCACCGCTTCCCGGGTGTTGCAGTTCTTCCCGGCCTCCGGCGCGGGAATCCAGTGCTCGAAGCTCTTGCGCGAGTAGCCGTCCATCGACCCGGCCGGCTTCACCTCGAGACCGGTGAGCTGCTCGGACGCCTCACCCGCCGACGCGGTGGCGGGCGCCCCGGAGTCGGTGCCGAGCACCTTGTCCAGCGCACCGGACTCGAACACCAACCAGCCCAGTCCGATGATCAGCGCGGACACCACGGTGATCCACACGGGAGTGCGCTGCTTCTTCTGTTGTCCTGTCGACATGCTCGCTCCGGCTCCGATGTTGCTGTGCGCAGCCCATTCGATCACGGAGCGCCATGCGGGCAGTACCGCCGTGCGCGGGAGATCACGTGGCGGACCGGTACAGATCGCGGAGCAGGGCGATCTCGCCGCCGTGGTGGCACAGCTCCCGGTTCAGGTGCAGCACCAGCGTCAGGTACGTCCGGTCGGCGTGCGGGCCCTCCGCGGGACCCACCGGCTCCGCCCAGCGCTCGGCGGGCATCGACCCGATCCCCTCCCGCCACAGCGCGTGCTGGCGGTCCAGGTGGGCGAGCGCCGCCGCCGCGGAAGCCGGGTAGTCGTGGTGGTCGATCCGGTACGAGCCGTCGCCGAAGTGGTTCGACACGCGCATCGCGAACACGTGGTCGGCGACGTGGCACAACCGCCACGCGATCGTCGTGAACGGCGGCGGATCGGGAGCGGGGAAGGAGAAGTCGAACTCCCAGCCGCGCCCGGTCTCGCGCACCGACCAGCAGCCCGGCACCGGTTCGCGGAAGTACTCCGCGTCGGTGAGGCCGTCCAGCCGCGGCCGCCAGTGCTCCCAGTAGAAGTCCAGCTGGTCCAGCGCCTCGTCGCGGAAGTCCATGCGCCGCAGCGTAATCGGCGCTCCCGGCACGCCGCCGCCCAGCGAGCCTGCGGACGAGGTGGACGGCGAGGGGGAGCGCGGCGGCCGCTCGGGTAGCCCTCCCAGACGAGTTCGTCGCCGTCGTACTTGCGCAACGGGATGCCGCCGTCGCCTGCGGCGTGCAGTTCGTCGAGCACGCCG
>NZ_JBEYUS010000092.1:0-19810 GCF_040643635.1 Saccharopolyspora sp. NPDC047091 | reverse complement strand
GGGATTCTCGCGAGGACAGCGTTTTCGCCTGTGGCGGAGCCACCGGTGAAAACGATCCCGCAGCGAGAATCCCGCTGAGGTTCCGCCACCCGCCCCCTGCGCAACAGGAGTCGAGCCGTCCCATCACCGTCGTTCCAGGACGCCGCGGATGAATGCTGCTTGTCCTGCGTGCTGCAACCCGTCGGCCAGCACGCTCACCAGCCGCACCCCGCGGGTGACCGGCGGCGTCCAGTCGGCGTCGATCACCTCGTCCAGGTCTGCGTCGGTGAGGGTGCGGACGTAGCGGACGGTCCGCTCGTGCACCGCGTCCTGGTAGCCGAGCAGCAGCGATGCGGGCGCGCGCACCTGCGCGACCTGGTCCGAGCTGTGCCCGTAGCCGATGTCCGCCGCGTCGAAGGGCAGCTCGAACCGGTCCCGCCAGCCCTCGGCGAGCCACGCCTGCTCGGTCCCGGCGGCTCCGGCGAGGTGGTCGTCCTGCACTCGGCTGAGGTGCCAGGTGAGCCAGGCGATGGTGTTGGCCTGCGGGTCGAGGCGGAACTCCAGCTGCTCCGGTTCGAGCCCGCGGACCGCCTCGTGCACCGAGCCCTGGATCCGGTCGTATCCGTCGACGAGCACGTCTGCGCTGGTCATCTCGTTGAGCGCCCCTTCCGCGGTGGTTCGGTCGTGCCGCGTTCCACGGTACGGGCAGGCACCGACGAGGGCACCCGGCGCGAGCCCGGTACGTCCGGTTCCGCGGCGACGTTAAGTCCACAGTGGACGATCATGGAGTGATCGAACCGTCCCGGCGTCGACCTTGAAGCGCGGTGCCGGTGCGGGTAGACACCTCGGAGGGACGAGCCACCGCGCCTCCGGGCGCGCGACCGAACGTGAGGTGCCATGAGCGACGCGGAACCGACCTCGGTGGAACGAGCGCGGGCCCTGCTGGCGCGGCACCCCGTGCTGGACGGGCACAACGACCTGCCGTGGGCGCTGCGCGAGCACGGCGCCTACGACCTGGAGCGGCTGGACATCGCCCAGGACCAGTCCGCGGCGCTGCACACCGACCTCGCGCGGCTGCGCGCGGGCGGCGTCGGCGGCCAGTTCTGGTCGGTCTACGTCGAGGCCGAACTCCAGGGCGACCGGGCCGTCGCCGCCACCCTGGAGCAGATCGACTGCGTGCTGCGGCTCGTCGACCGGCACCCGGACCGGCTGCGCCTGGCCGGAACCGCCGCGGAGGTGCGGGCGGCGATGGCCGACGGCCGCATCGCCTCACTGATGGGCGCCGAGGGCGGGCACAGCATCGCCTGCTCGCTGGCCACGCTGCGCGCCTTCCACGCCCGCGGCGTGCGGTACCTGACGCTCACGCACAACGACAACGTGCCGTGGGCCGACTCGGCGACCGACGAACCCGCCGCGCACGGCCTCACCCGCTTCGGCGAGGAGGTGGTGCGGGAGATGAACCGGATCGGGATGCTGGTGGACCTCTCGCACGTCTCCGCCGACACCATGCGGCACGCTCTGCGCGTGTCCCGAGCCCCGGTGATCTTCTCGCACTCGTCGTCGCGCGCGCTGTGCGACCACCCGCGCAACATCCCCGACGACGTGCTCGCCGCGCTCCCCGCCAACGGCGGCGTCGCGATGGCCACCTTCGTGCCCGCGTTCGTGCGGCAGGAGACCCGGAACTGGCTGCGCGACTACGAAGCCGCGCGCGCGGCCGCGGGCGTCGACGAGGACGACGAGGAGCGGGTGGCCGCGTTCCGCGCCGCCCACGAGGCCGAGCACCCGCGCCCGCCCGCCACCGCGGCCACCGTCGCCGACCACCTCGACCACATGCGCGAGCTGGCGGGCGTCGACCACCTGGGGATCGGCGGCGACTTCGACGGCGTCGCCAGCACCCCCGAGGACCTCGCCGACGTGGCGGGGTACCCGAACCTGTTCGCCGAACTGATCGATCGCGGCTGGTCCGAAGAGGACCTCGCGAAACTGGCCCACCGCAACGCGATCCGCGTGCTCGGTGACGCCGAACAGGTCGCGGACCGGCTGCGCGCCACCGAGCGCCCGTCGGTCGCCACCATCGAGGACCTGGACGGCTGATCCCGCCGCCCCCGCCGAATCGGGGGAGCATGCACCCATGCGAGCACCACCCGGCGAGGTGATGTTCGCCGAACCGGGAACACCCGCCGCGACGGCGGAGTTGTTCCCACGAGGCATCCGGAGCGAAAGAGGTATTCATGTCCAAGCTGGCGCAGGTCGGGGTCACCGGTCTCGCGGTCATGGGGCGCAACCTGGCCCGCAACTTCGCGCGCAACGGCTACACGGTGGCCGTGCACAACCGCTCCGTCGGACGCACCCACGAGTTCATGGAGCGCTTCGCCGAGGAGGGCGAGTTCGTCGCCGCCGAGTCCGCGGCCGACCTGGTGGCGTCGCTGGAACGCCCCCGCCGGGTCGTGATCATGGTCAAGGCGGGCGGCCCCACCGACGCGGTGATCGACGAGCTCGCCCCGCTGCTCGACGAGGGCGACGTGATCATCGACGGCGGCAACGCGCACTTCGAGGACACCCGCCGCCGCGACGAGGCGCTGCGCGGTCGCGGCCTGCACTTCGTCGGCACCGGCATCTCCGGTGGTGAGGAGGGTGCGCTGAACGGCCCGTCGATCATGCCGGGCGGTTCCGCGGAGGCCTACGAGTCGCTCGGGCCGATGCTGGAGAAGATCAGCGCCCACGTCGACGGCACCCCGTGTTGCACCCACGTCGGCCCCGGCGGCGCCGGGCACTTCGTGAAGATGGTGCACAACGGCATCGAGTACGCCGACATGCAGCTCATCGCCGAGTCCTACGACCTGCTGCGGCACGCGGGCGGGCTGGAGCCGGCCGCGATCGCCGACGTGTTCCGCGGCTGGAACGAGGGCAGGCTCGCCTCGTACCTGGTGGAGATCACCGCCGAGGTCCTCACCCACACCGACGCCCGCACCGGCGCCGCGTTCGTGGACGTCATCCAGGACCAGGCGGAGCAGAAGGGCACCGGCCGCTGGACGGTGCAGACCGCGCTCGAACTGGGCGTCCCGGTCTCCGGCATCGCCGAAGCGGTGTTCGCCCGCAGCCTGTCCGGGCACGGCGACCTGCGCGAAGCCGCGCGCGACCTGGCCGGCCCCCAGCCCGCGGCGCTGTCCGGCGAGGACGCGAAGCGGCTCGCCGAGGACGTGGAGCAGGCGCTGTACGCGTCGAAGGTCGTGTCCTACGCGCAGGGCTGGAACATGATCTCGGTGGGCAGCCGGGAGTACGGCTGGGACGTCGACCTGGGTTCGATGGCGACGATCTGGCGCGGGGGCTGCATCATCCGCGCCGCGTTCCTGGACCGGATCCGCAACGCCTACGCGGCGGACCCGGCGCTGCCGACGCTGCTGGCGGACGCCGAGTTCTCCCGGGAGCTCGCCGCCGCGCAGGACGCGTGGCGCCGCGTGGTGGCCACGGCCGCTGAACTGGGCATCCCCACGCCGGGCTTCTCGGCGGCGCTGTCGTACTACGACGCGCTGCGGGCGCAGCGGCTGCCCGCCGCGGTGACGCAGGCGCAGCGCGACTACTTCGGCGCGCACACCTACCGGCGCACCGACGTGGAGGGCTCGTTCCACACCCGGTGGGACACGAACCGGGCCGAGGAATCCGCCTGATCGGTGCCACCAGGGCCCGCGGTGCGCTCCGGCGTGCCGCGGGCCTTTCGGCGTTCGGGGCCTCGTTCGGCGGTGGGTGCTCTCGGTCGGCTGCGGCGGGCTGCATCTCGTCGCTCGTCCGCGGGCTCCGTTAGGCCGACGGAGTGCATTCGGTAACGACCGTCCGTGTTCGGCGACATGTCCATCGAGCCTGGTGAACGGCATCAGGCCCGATGCGCCCTCCGGGGCGGAAAAGAGAAAACGGACATGGGTATGCGGACGTTCCCGCAGCTGCCGAACACGCCCTCCCTGCCGCGGCCGCACCAGCGCAAGTGGCCGTGGATCACCGGTGGCGTCTTCCTGCTGCTGTTCGTCGTCGGCCTGGCGGCCTCCTGCGCCTCGCCGCCGCAGGCCGAGCGGGCGCCGGTCTTCCCGGTCACGACCACCCCGGTGGCGGTCGAGCCCCCGGAACCCGAGGTGGTGCTGCCGGTCGTCGCGGGCCGGGGCGCCCGGGTGGTGCTCGACGAGCTGCGCGCGCTGGGGCTGACCGCGGTGACCGCGGTGTCCGCGGACACGACCTCGGCGGTGCCGGTGCCGGAGACCTGGGTGGTCAGCGCCATCGAACCGGCCGCGGGCACCGCGGTGCGGCTCTCGGCGCCGGTCGTGGTGAAGCTGGTCGCGCCCGCGCCCGCGCCGTCACCGGAACCGGCACCGGCCCCGAGCCCGGTGCGGCTGCCCCGGACCGTCGACAGCACGCCCGAGGTTCCCGCCGCCCCGCACACCCCCGAGCCGGAGCCGTACGTCGCGAAGACCTACGACGACCCGGCGCCGTCGGTGTACTACGAGAACTGCGCCGCGGCCCGCGCGGCCGGGGCGGCACCGGTCTACCGCGGGGAACCGGGGTACAGCGCGAAGCTCGACCGGGACGGCGACGGGATCGGCTGCGAGAACTGACCCCGCTCAGCTGAACGGCCCGTCCACCCGATCCGCTCGGGTGGGCGGGCCGTTCGTCGCGGGTCAGCCCTCCAGCTTGGCCCGCAGGAATTCGAGCGTGGCGCCCCAGGCCTTGGCGCCCTGCACCGAGTCGTAGGTGCCTATGGGGTTCTCGTCGTTGAAGAACGCGTGGCCGGCCGGGTAGATCCGGAAGTCGGGCCGGGTGCCGGATTCGTTCTCGATGCGGTCGGCGAGGGCTTCGACGGCGTCCGGCGGGGCCAGGGTGTCCTGCTCGGCGAAGTGCCCGAGCAGCGGTGCGGTCAGGTTCTCGAAGCTCGGGTAGTCCTCGCGGAGCACCCCGTAGAACGGCACCGCGGCGGCGATCTTGTCGCCCTGCTGCGCGGCGAGCACCAGGACGAACCCGCCGCCCATGCAGAATCCGACGGCGCCGATCTTCTCGCTGGTGACGGCGTCGTGGGCTAGCAGGTAGTCGACGGCCCCGCCGAGGTCACGGGCGGCGCCTTCGATCGGCAGCTCCTGCATGAGCTGCCCGGCTTCGTCCGAGTCGTGGGTGGTGCGGCCGCCGTAGAGGTCGGGGGCGAGCGCGACGAACCCTTCGGCGGCGAGCCGGTTGGTGACGTCGGCGATGTGGTCGGTGAGCCCCCACCACTCCTGGATCACCACGACGCCGGGCCCGCTACCGGATTCCGGCAGGGCGAGGTAGCCGTGCGCGGTATGCCCGTTGCTGGGGAAGGTCACGTTCTGCATGGGGTTGTCAGCCATGCCCGCATTGCACCACCTGCGGGTCCCGGTCGGCATCGGGTGGGGCGGGTGGCGTCAGAGTTCCCGCAACCGGGTCAGGACCGCCTCCAGCACGGCCAGGTCGGGGCTCGTGCGCGGCGGCGGCTCGGTGAGCTCGCCGCTGCACAGGTGGACCCAGCCGGTGCCGTGCCGCGCGCGATCCGGGGCGGGGATGGTGCCGCACCCGTCGGCGGCGGTCACCGCGCCCGCCGGGCCAGGTCGAGCTCGCAGGCCGGGCAGCGGTTCCCGCTCCAGCCCGGCAGCACGGCCAGGACGTCGGGCGCGAAGCTCCCGCCGCACCGCGAGGTGAGCGCGCGACCGCGCTCGGCCGGATGCCGGACCTCGAACGCGTGGCTGAGCAGCCCGGACACGCCGAGCGCGGTGTCGCGGTAGCGGGCGAAGAAGATCATCGCGGCCGCCGCGGGGCCGGACGCCGGTGGGCGAGCGGCGGGGCGTGCCCGGCCCGCTCCCGGCAGTCCGGGCACACCCCGGACGGCAGCAGGAACCCGGGCCAGGACGGGCGGACCTCGCGCCCGCACAGCGCCCGCGCCACGCATCCGGGCGTCCACCGCCAGTCGGCGGGTACCGCGTGCGCCACCGCGCGGTACCGGCTCCCGACCCACTTCGCCGCATCTCGTCGATCACTCATGGTGACAGCTTGTTTGCGGAGGGTGCGTGGACGTCAGGTCAGCGGAGTGGTCATCATGGGTAACCGTGGGTCTGCCCAACGAAGCCCTGCGCGCCGCCCGGCTCCGGACCGCCTCCGGTCGCGCACCCGGTGAGCCGATGTCGCGTTCCGAGCTGGCGTCCGCGGTGTCGGCGTGGTTGTGGCGGGAGACCGGCAAGCGCCACGACCTCGATCCGCACCTGCTGGCGAAGTGGGAGCGGGGTGCGGTCCGGCTCCCGACCGCGCCGTACCGGGCGGCGTTGCGCGCGGTGCTGGGCGTCGCCTCGGACGCCGAGCTCGGTTTCGCCGCGGCGGTTCCCGCGTCGACCCCCGAACCGGTGGTCCCGCCGACCGCCGGACCGGATCCGCTGGAGCACGGTCCCCCGGCCGACGCGAGCTACGTCGAATCGCTGCGCGGCGCGGTCGGCCAGTTCGTGCGGATGGATTCGCTGTTGGGTTCGGGCGAGGTGGTGGACGCGGTGGTGCGGCGGTTTCGGGATGCCCAGCGGGTGTTGGCGTCGGGTCGTTTCCGGTCGGGTGTGGAGCGGGATCTGGAGGCGGTGACGGCGGAGTTGGGTGAGGTCGCGGGGTGGATGTTGATCGATGCGCAGCGGCATGGGGAGGCGCGGTTGGTCAACGCGGAGGCGTTGATGTTGGCGCAGATCGCGGGGGACACGTCGATGCAGTGGTTCATCCTGTCGAACCAGGCGTTGGCGTCGACCAACAGCGGGCGCCCGCGCGAGGCGCTGCGCATCGCCCGGCGCTTCGCGGAGGATGATCGGCTTCCCGGCCGGGTGCGGGCGTTGTTCGACGTGCGTGCGGCGCGAGCACTCGGGGCCTTGGGGGCGACCTCGGACGCGGAGCACGCGTTCGATCGAGCGCGGGTCACCGTCGACGACGGGATCGGTGGGCGTGACCCGGCGTGGACGTGGTGGGTGGACGAGCAGGTGGTCTCGGCGCACCGGGGGCTGATGCACGCCACCGCCGGGCGCCCGGGGCGGGCGCTGCCCTACTTGGCGAAGTCGGCTGAGGAGGCCGAGCAGGTGGTGGACTACCAGTGGGGGCTCTACATCCACCGCGCGAACCTGCTCGACGCACTGCTCGCGGCGGGCGACTTGCCGGAGGCGGAGCGGGCGGCGGCGCAGATCGCCCCGATGGTCGGCCAGATCGCGTCCATCGCCACCGAGCAGGTGCTGCACCGCGCCATCGGCCGCACGGCGGGAACACCGCTCCCGTCCACCCTCTCCGACGCCCTCGACCACCTCCGCCACCGCCTCCCGCAGCGCTGACATTCGCGGGGAGGTGGTGGCGGAACCCACCGGAGCAGAAACGTCAGGAGATCGTCATGGAACGGGTACCGGGCGGATCCGCCGACGCGGATTACGTCGAGTCCTTGCGCGCTGCGATAGAGGAGTTCGTGCGGATGGATTCGCTGTTGGGTTCCGGTGGGGTGGTGGACGCGGTGGTGGGGCGGTTTCGGGATGCGCAGCGGGTGTTGGCGTCGGGTCGTTTCCGGTCGGGTGTGGAGCTGGATCTGGAGGCGGTGACGGCGGAGTTGGGTGAGGTCGCGGGGTGGATGTTGATCGATGCGCAGCGGCATGGGGAGGCTCGGTTGGTCAACGCGGAGGCGTTGATGTTGGCGCAGATCGCGGGGGACACGTCGATGCAGTGGTTCATCCTGTCGAACCAGGCGTTGGGTGGCACGTACTCCGGGCGGCAGCGGGAAGCGCTGCGGATCGCCGAGCGCTTCGGCGAGGACGACCGGATTCCCACCCGGGTGCGGGCGTTGTTCCGGCTCCGCAAGGCTCGTGCGCTGGGGCACCTCGGGGACGGTCCGGCGGCGTTGCGGGCGTTCGACCGGGCGCGCGTGACGTTCGAGGACGGTGTGAGCGGCCGTGATCCGGAGTGGGCGTGGTGGTTCGACGAGCGGGAGCTCGACGGGCACGCCGGGAGCCTGCACGCCTCGCTGGGCAGGCACGCGGAGGCGCTGCCGCTGCTGAGCAGCGCGGTGGACCGTGCGGCAGGGAAGGATCGCCAGCGGTGGGCGCTCTACATCCACCGGGCGTGCCTGCTCGATTCGGCGCTGGCGGCCGGTGACGTCGTCGAGGCGGAGCGGGCCGCGATCGCGGTGGCACCGATGCTCGGCCAGATGAGCTCCGCCCGCACCGAGAACCGGTTGCGCCGCGCGGTCTCCCGCACCTCGCGCGCACCGCTGCCCACCACGCTCTCCGACGTCCTCGACCACCTCCGCCACCGCCTCCCGCAGCGCTGATCACCCACCGCGCCCCGGCTCGCGCCAGGTGAGTGGCCCACCCGCCCGCGGAGGTGGGGCGAACGGGCCGCTCACCTGGGTGGTTCGCGTTAGAGCTGGTCGATGGCGTGCACTGCCGAGACCTCGTAGAGGTGCGGTTCGTAGGACTCGGCGACTTCGGCGGCGGCGGTCATGTGCGGCTGCGCGACCGGGTTCGCGAGCATCGCCCGGAACGCGTCGGCGTCGCTCCACTGCGCGTAGTTGACGACCTTGGTGCCGTCGGTGCTGGCGTGGATGTTCGCGGACACGAAACCCGGCAGCGTGATCATGACCTCTTCGGTCGCCTGGTTGAGCAGGTCGACGAGCTCGCGCTGCCGTTCCGGGCGGACGGTGAAGACGTTGATCAGGGTGGCCAGCGGCGCGCCCTGCTCGATGGTGCTCGGCATGGAGGTCTCGCAATCAACTCGATGTCAGGTTCCTGACATGCAGTGTGTCAGAAACCTGACTCGCGTCAAATCGAGTGGCGTCGTCCGATTCGGTCCACGTGCGTCCGGCGCGGTCGCGTGGACCTCGGCGAGGGCTCGCGAGCGGGCGGAGGGGACACTGTGCTGCGATGACCGAGTTCTCCAGCCTCCCCGACCTGCCGGTGAAGCCGGTGCTCGGCGAGGTCGCCGACGCGCTCGCCGAGCACGGCACCACCGTCCTGGTCGCCCCGCCCGGCACCGGGAAGACCACGCTGGTGCCGCTGGCGCTCGCCGAACGCGGGCTGCGCGTGGTCGTCGCCGAACCGCGACGGCTCGCCACCCGGGCCGCGGCCCGCCGGATGGCGGAGCTGCTCGGCGAGGACGTGGGCGCCACCGTCGGATACTCGGTGCGCGGTGAGCGCAGGCGCGGCCCGCGCACCCGCGTCGAAGTGGTCACCTCCGGCCTGCTGGTGCGCAGGCTGCAAGCCGACCCCGAACTGTCCGATGTGGACGTGGTGGTGCTGGACGAGTGCCACGAGCGGCACCTCGACGCGGATCTGCTGCTGGCGCTGCTGCTGGACGCCCGCGACGGGCTGCGCCCCGACCTGCGGCTGCTGGCCACCTCGGCGACGCTCGCCGCCACCCGCGCGTCCGAAGTCCTCGGCGGCGCACCCGTGCTGCACGCCGAAGCCCGCACCTACCCGGTCGAACACCACTACCTGCCGCCGAACCGCCGGGAACGCATCGAGGCGTGCGTGGCGCGCGCGGTGCGGACCGCGCTCGACGAGCAGGACGGCGACGTGCTCGCCTTCCTCCCCGGTGCGGGGGAGATCCGCCGCGTCGCCGCCGCGCTCGCCGACCTGCCCGAAGTGGACGTGCTCCCGCTGCACGGCAGGTTGCCGCACGGACAGCAGGATTCCGCGCTGCGGCAGGGTGATCGGCGCAAGGTGGTGCTCGCCACCGCCGTCGCCGAGTCGAGCCTCACCGTGCCCGGCGTGCGCGCCGTCGTCGACTCCGGGCTGTCCCGGGTGTCCAGAGTGGACACGCGGCGCGGGCTGGCGGGGCTCGCCACGGTGCGGGTGTCGCGGGCCGCCGCCGACCAGCGCGCCGGCCGCGCCGGGCGGCAGGGGCCGGGTGTGGCGTACCGCTGCTGGCCCGAACACGAGCACAGCACGCTGCCCGCGTTCGCCGAACCCGAGATCCGCACCGCCGAGCTCACCCGGCTCGCGCTGGAACTGGCCTGCTGGGGAACGCCGGACGGTGCAGCGCTGACCTGGTGGGACGAGCCGCCCTCCGGACCGCTCGCCGCCGGGCAGCAGGTGCTGCGCGGGCTCGGCGCGCTCACCGCCGACGGCGCCGTCACCGGCCGGGGGGCGCGGCTCGCCGAGCTCGGGTTGCACCCGCGGCTGGCGCGGGCACTGCTCGACGGGGCCGAGCAGGCGGGTGCGCGGACCGCGAGCGAAGTCGTGGCGCTGCTCGACGACGACACCGTCACCGATGAGTCCGATGTGGACTCCGCGCTGGCTCGGCTGCGGCGCGGCGGACCCGGATCCGACCGGTGGCGGCGGGAATCCCGCAGGCTCGCCGACCGCGTCGACGGTTCCGGGCGAGGAGGTTCGGCGGCGGACGTCGTCGCGCTCGCCTACCCGGAACGCGTCGCGCGCCGCCGCGCCCCGGACTCGCCGGTCTACCTGATGGCCTCCGGGACCGCCGTCGAACTGCCCGCCGGATCACCGCTGCGGCACGCCGAATGGCTCGCCGTCGCCGTCGCCGACCGCGCACCCGGCGCCGCCCACGGCACGGTCCGGCTCGCCGCGCCCATCGACGAAGCGCTCGCGCGCCGGGTCGCGGCCGCCCTGCACAGCACCCGGGACGAGGTCGGCTGGACCGGCGGCGACGTGCGCGCGGTCCGGGCCGAACGCATCGGCGCGATCACCGTGGACAGCAGGCCGCTGCGCCGACCCGATCCGGCGCTGCTGCGGGCCGCGCTGCTCGACGGGCTGCGTCAGGACGGGCTCGACCTGCTCGCCTGGAGTCAGGACGCGGTGCGCCTGCGGCACCGCATCGGCTTCCTGCACGCGTCGATCGGCGAACCGTGGCCCGCCGTCGACGAGGAATCCCTGCTGTCCCAAGCCGATTCGTGGCTGGAACCGGAACTGTCCCGGGCGCGCGGGCGCGCCGACCTGGCGCGGATCTCCGCCGGGGGAGGGCTGCGGCGGCTGATCCCCTGGGACCAGGCCGCGCGGTTCGACGCACTCGCGCCGGAGACCGTGGAGGTGCCGTCCGGCTCTCGCATCAAGATCGATTACTCCGGGGAGCGGCCGGTGCTCCCGGTGAAGGTGCAGGAGGTCTTCGGCTGGCGCCAGGTGCCGCTGCTCGCCGACGGCCGGGTGCCGCTCCTGCTGCACCTGCTGTCCCCGGCCGGGCGGCCCGCCGCCGTCACCGCCGACCTCGAATCGTTCTGGGCGACCGGATACCCGCAGGTCCGTGCCGACCTCCGCGGCCGCTACCCGAAGCACTCGTGGCCCGACGATCCCACCACGGCGACCCCCACCCGCCGAACCCGCCGCCCCAGCTGATCGAACGCGGGGTGAACGGACCGTTCGTCCGGTCCGGTTGCACGAACGGTCCGTTCACTCATCGGTGCGGGCCGCCGAGACACCGGCACGCTCCTGGTGCGGGGTGAACGGACCGTTCGTCCGATCTAGTCGTTCGAACGGTCCGTTCACTCCGCAGCACAGGTCAGGCGGCTCCGGTCAGCCGAAGGGGAGCAGGACCAGGTCGGCGGCGCGCACGTCCGCCAGGGTCCAACCGGTGATGCCGGCCAGGACGCAGCCGGTGCGGATCACCGCGTCCGGGTCCCGTTCACCTGGGTCCAGGTAGTCCTGCTCGACGATCCCGGCGGCCTCCACCGCCTCCCGCAACCGCCCGGTCAGGCCGGGCACGTCGAAGTCGATGTCGTCGGAGTTGGTGGACAGCACTTCGGCGCCGTGCTCGGCGAAGTCCAGGGCGCAGCTCGGTCCGCTGAAGTTGTGCGCCAGGCCCAGCGCCGCGCCTCCGGTGCGGGACAGCGCGACCGCGGGGGACTCGAACCTGCCCTGCTCGTCCGACACCGCGCTGGTGTGCCCCGCGTCGTCGAACACGAACGTCCACCCGCCGATCCGCCCGGCCAGCAGCGCGGACGCGCAGTCGGTGTCGCCGAGCGCGGTGCGCGGCAGCGACGAGTGCTCATCGGTCCGTTCCGCGGGCAGCGTGCAGGGGCGTGCGTGCTTCAGCCGCCCGCCGAGCAACTCCAGCGCCTCGCGGGGCTGCAGGTCGCGAACCAGGTGCACGATCTGGTGCGGGTCCTCCGCGCCGAGTTCGGAGATCCAGGCGGGGCAGCCGCTGGAATCCAGTGCTGCGGCGGGGAATGCGGGTGCGGACATCGTCGTCTCCAGCTCGATCGGTTCGTCGGCGATACCGTGCACCACGGCACCGACAGTCCGGTTCCGGATGCGTCCAGGTGGAGGTTTTCCCCCGGGTGAGCGGATTTCCGGCTCCGGAGGGTGCGGCGCGCGGCCGGATCGGGGAAATCTGCGCCGGACCATCCTGATCTTCGAAGGGGCATCGGCATGACCGCACCGGCCACAGTGGAGGAGTGGCACGGCTTCCTGCGCGCGCACAGCGCGGCGCACCTCGCGTCGCGGATGCTGCGCGAGCTCGTCGCCGACGGGCGGATCGCGGTCTCCGAGCAGCAGCGCCGCACCGGCTGGCTCGGGCGCGAACCCGCCACCGAGGACGCCGTCCAGGCCGCGGAGGAACGCCTCGGATGCGCGCTGCCGCCGAGCTTCCGGAACTTCCTGCTGGTCAGCGACGGCTGGAGCGAGTCGGGCGACGAGCTGCACGGCCTGTTCCGGCTCGACGGCGTCGGCAGGTTCGAGGACCTCCGCGCCGAGCTGATGGACGCCTGGGCGGACCTGGACTTCTTCGCCGACGAACTCGCCGTGCTGCGCCGCTCGCTGCTCATCGCCGACCACGAGGACGGCGTGTACTGGGTGTTGAGCCCGGATTCCGGCGATGCGGACGGCGGCTGGACCGCCTGCGTCTGGGACACCGCCGACGGCGCCCCGGCGAAGTACCGCACCTTCGGCGACCTCGTCGCCGACGCGCTCGCCTGACCGGCCGCCGGCGGACGTCCCGCCGCGCGAACCGAAACTCGACCGAGGACCCGAACTCACCGACGTCCCGCGCGGCGGCCCGGCAACACCACCCGAGCCGCGCGGCGGAACCGGACGTCGGTGATCAGACGAGCGCGACCGCGAGGAGCGGCGCCGCGCGCAGGTCGTCCATCGTCCACGTCACTCCCGCCAGCGCGCAGCCGATGCGGGTCACCGCCGCCTCGTCGGTCTCGCCCGGTTCCAGATGGGGACGTTCGACGATGCCCGCGGCCGCCGCGGCCGCGCGCACCGCGGCGGGCGGCGGCTCGGTCTCGTGGTCGATGTCGTCGGAAGTCGTGCTGTAGACCCGGGAACCGTCCACCGCGTAGTCGATGCTGAGCAGCCCGCTGATGTTGGCGTGCAGCATCACCGCGGGCCCGCCGGACGCGGAGAGCGCCTCGGCGGGAGCCTGCGCGGCGGGCCGCGGCGGGGCCTCGTCCTGCAGCGCCGACCAGTCGCCGGTGCGCATCCCGCCGAGCAGTGCGCGCATCGTGTCCAGGCCGCCCACCTGGAACGTGCTGCCCGCGTCGTCGAACACCAGCGTCCAGCCGCCGATGCGCGTCGCCAGCAGCACCGACAGGCACTGCGGGTCGCCGAGGGCCGCGCGCGGCAGCGAGGTGAACTCGTCCGGCCGCTGCTCGGGCAGCGTGCACGGAGCGGCCGACGCGGCATCCGCGCCGAGGATCTCCAGCGCCCGCACCGGTTCCAGGTCGCGCACCAGGTGCGCGGTGTGGTTCGGTCCCGGCACGTCCAGTTCGGACAGCCAGATCGGATACCCGGTGGCGTCCAGGGTTCCGGGTGGGAAACCGGGCGTGGGCATGGCGGCTCCTCGTCATCGTCGGCGGGTGCCGTGAGTCTGTCCGGTGCGGGCGCGGCCGCCGCCGTTCCGCGGGCCCTCCGCCGCCGAACGCGGGAATCCCCTCGACCGTCCAGCGGCCGAGCGGCGCCGCCGTTCTCCGGAAGGCGATCGCCGCTGCGGCCCGGCCGTCCGCGGGCGGTGGGCGATCGGGCCGCGACCCGCGGTGACGGGATGCCGGGCGATTCACACTTCCTTGACAAGGGACGACGCGGGCTGAAAAGTTGACGAGTCGTTCCAATGCGACGGTGTGCAGGAAACCGGTGCGAATCCGGTGCGGTCCCGCCACTGTGAACGGGGAGCCGCGTCCACCAGGGCCACTGTCGGGCAGCCGATGGGAAGGCCGGGCGCGACGTCGATCCGCGAGCCAGGAGACTGGCACCGTCGTACCGATTCGCACGGGGTCGCGGAGCCCCGGAGGAGGTACGCAGTGCACCCGGATTTCCCGCACACACCCGGTTTCGCGGTCCCCGAACCGTTCCGCGCCGCGTGAGCGGCGTGCTCGGCCGCAGGCGGCTGCTCGCGGGCGTGGCCGGCGCGATCGCCGCGGTTCCCCTCGTGTCCTGCGCGGGCGGTTCCGGGACGAGTGCGGGCAGGCTGCGGCTGGCGTTCCCCGCCGGTGGCGCCACCGAATCGCTCGACCCGCACACCGGTTCGCTGTTCGTCGACCAGGCCCGCGCCAAAGCCCTGTTCGACACGCTCGTCGGGTACGCCGACGACATGAGCGTGGTGCCGCGGCTCGCCGAGAGCTGGCAGCCCGACCCGACCGGCACCCGGTGGCGGATCCGGTTGCGCCCGGCCGAATTCCACGACGGCAGACCGGTCACCGCCGAGGACGTGCTGTTCACCTACCGGCGCATCGCCGACGACGCCACCGCCGCGCAGGCCGCCTCGCACTTCGCCGACGTCGACTTCGGCGCCAGCAGGGCGATCTCGGCGACCGAACTGGAACTCGTGCTCGGCTCGCCGAACTTCGAATTCCCCTCCGCGTGGGGCGCCCCCGCCACCGAGATCGTGCCCGCGGGCACCACCGACTTCACCGCGCCCGTCGGCTCCGGGCCGTTCCGCTTCGTCTCGTTCGAACCGGGTGGGCCCGCCGTGTTCGCCCGCTTCGACCGGCACTGGTCCGGACCCGCCACCCCGGCCGAGCTGGAATTCGTGCCGATGGAGCAGGAGAGCGCGCGGGTCAACGCGCTGCTGTCCGGGCAGGTCGACTACGCGCACGACGTGAGCGCCAACTCGGTGCGGCTGCTGGAGCAGGGCGGCCGGGCGCGGGTGCACTCGGCGCCGTTCGGCACCATGCAGGCGCTGCTGCTGAAGGTGGACCGGCCACCGTTCTCCGATCCGCGGCTGGTGCAGGCGGTGCGCGCCGGGCTGGACCGGCAGGCGCTGCTGGACATCGCGCTCAGCGGCCAGGGCAGGCTCGGCAACGACCTGTTCGGCGCCGGGTTGAAGTACTACCCGGCGGATCTGCCCGCGCCCACGCGCGACCTCGGCCGGGCCCGGGCGCTGCTGCGCGAGGCCGGCGTCGACGGGCTGAGCTGGGAGTTGCAGACCAGCTCCGTCGACCCCTACTTCGAATCCGCCGCCAGCCTCATCGCCCAGCAGCTCGGCGAAGCCGGGATGCGGGTGTCGCCGCGGATCGGGCCGTCCGAGACGTACTTCTCCGACATCAAGGAGCACGGGGTCGCCTCGCTGTCCCGGACCGCCGCGCTGCCGGTGCCGACGTTCCTCGGGCAGCGGATGACCTCCGACGCCGGGAGCAACAACTACACCGGATACCGGTCCGCCGAGTTCGACGCGCTCTACGCCGAAGCGCTCGCCACCGCCGACGACGCGCACCGCGCCGATCTGCTGGTGCGCGCGCAGCGGCTCGCCCGGGAGAGCAGCGGGAACGTGGTGTGGGGGTTCAGCGGCTGGAACGTCGCCACCTCCACCGCCGTCTCCGGAGTGCGGGGCGCACCGCCGAACTCGCTGGACTGGGCCAGGTTCGACCGGGTGAGCGTGGGTTGATCGCGCCCGCCGCGCGGGTCTCCGCCGCGGTGCTGCCCCGGCTCGGCGTCGCGCTCGTGCAGATCGCGGTGGTCGCCGTCGGCGTGTTCGCGCTCACCGCGCTGCTGCCCGGCGACACCGCGCAGGTCGTGCTCGGCGACCACGCCGACACCGGGCAGGTCCGGGTGCTGCGGGAACGGCTCGGGCTCGACCTGCCCTGGGGCACCCGGTTCGCGCAGTGGGCGGGCGGGGTGCTGCACGGCGACCTCGGCACCTCGCTGCGCACCGGCAGGCCCGTGCTCGACGAGATCACCGGCAACGCCGCCACCACCGGGCTGCTCACCGCGCTGACGCTGCTGATCGTGCTGCCGCTCGCCGGATGGCTCGGCGTGCGCAGCGGGCTGCGCGCCGGGAGCCGGTTCGACCGGACGGTGAACTCGGTGGTGGTGCTGCTGAACTCGGTGCCCGAGTTCGCCCTCGCGCTGCTGCTCGTCGGGGTGTTCGCGGTGCAGGCCGGTTGGCTGCCCGCCACCGCGGGCGGGCTGTCCGGGTGGGCGCTGATGACGCAGCCCGCGGTGCTGGTGCTGCCCGTCGGCGTGCTCGTCGCCAAGCAGCTCAGCTCGCTCGCCCGCCAGGTCCGCACCGGTGTGGTCACCGCGAACGGCGCCGAGTACGCCACCCACGTGCGCCGCGCCGGGCTCGGCGAGCGGCAGGTGGTGCTGCGGCACGTGCTGCCGAACACGCTCGGGCCGGTGCTGCAGCAGCTGGCGCGCACCGTGGACGGGCTGCTCGGCGGCGTCGTCGTGGTGGAGGCGCTGTTCGCGCTCGGTGGCCTCGGCTCCGGATTCGTCGAAGCCGTCAAGGCGCGCGACCTGCCGGTGGTGCAGGGCTACGCGCTGCTGTTCGCGGCGATCACCATCGGCCTGAACCTCGGCATCGACCTGGTGGCGCGGCGGTTCCGGGCGGGGACGCGATGAGCCGGGCCGCCGGATGGCTGCTGCTCGGGGTCCCGCTGCTGGCGGCGCTGGCTGGGCCGCTGCTCGCCGCGCTGCTGCCCGGCGGCGGATCGGTGCGGGCCGCGCACGTCCCGCTGCTGCCGCCCGGCGCGGACCACCCGCTGGGCACCGACGTGCTCGGGCGGGACGTGCTGGCCCTCGCGCTGCACGGCGGCGGTTCGGTGCTGGTGCTGGCGGGCGGCGCGCTGCTGCTGACCTACTTGGTGGGGGTGCCGCTGGCGCTGGCCGCCGTCGGGCAGCCCCACCGGTGGATCGACCGGTGGCTGACTCGCGGGCTGGACCTGGTGCTGGCGCTGCCCGGACTGCTGGTGCTGATGGTGCTGGCCGCGACCGGTACCAGGACCGGGGCGGCGCTGCTCGTCGCGGTCGCGTTGCTGCAACTGCCCGCGGTGGTGCGGATCGTGCGCAGCGCCGCGCTCGGCACCCGGCGGCGCGGCGTGGTGGAAGCCATGGCGCTGCAAGGGGAATCGTGGTGGCGGGTGCACTTCGGCTACGTCGGGCGCGGCGTGCTCGGGCCCGTCGCGGTGGACGCGGGCGGGAGGCTGAGCCTGGTGCTGTACCTGGTCGCCTCGGCGAACTTCCTCGGCCTGGGGCTCGACCCGGCGACCGCCGACTGGGCGGTGCTGGTGGAGCGCAACCAGGAGGCGCTGTTCCTGCAACCGTGCGCGGTGCTGGTGCCCGCCGGCCTGCTGGTGGCCCTGTGCACCGGCCTCAACCTGCTCGTGGACCGGTACCTGGTGACGGGCGGACCCGGCACCCGGCCCGCGCCGGGTGAACGGACCGTTCGTCCGCGGCATCGGTCGGAGGAGCCGTCCACCCGGGTCGTCCGGGTGGAGTGAACGGACCGTTCGTCCACTAGAGCTGGACGGACGGTCCGTTCACCCCGCGACCGGGCGAGATCGTCTCTGCGCGGGGGCCGAGTGAACGGATCGTTCGTCCCATCTGGTCGGACGAACGGTCCGTTCACCTCAGGATGGTCGGGGTGAACGGACCGCCCGTCCCACGAGTTCGGACGAACGGTCCGTTCACTCGACGTGCTCGGGCCGGATCAGCTGCGGAGGTCGAGTTCGGTGACGAGCCGCGCCACCTCGGCCCGCTCCGCGGGCGGGAGGCCGCGCACCGGGCGCGGCAGGTTCGGGTGCGCGACGAGGCCGAGCTCCTCGGCGATCGCGGACACCACGCGCAGGCTGCCGCACCGCCCGAACAGCTCCCACAGCGGCGCCAGCCGGGCCGATTCCGCCGTCGCCGCAGCGGAATCCCCGGCGAACGCGGGGCGCGCGATCGCCGCCGCGACCTCCGGCACCGTCCCGGCCAGCACCGAGTACCACGCCCGGCACCCGGCGAGGATCCCCGCGGCGGCCAGCGGATCACCGGCGACGCCGAGCGTCACCGGCTCCGGCAGCAGGCCGCGCAACCGGGATACGCGGTCCACCGGCTCCGGTACCCCGGGGATCTTGACCGAGGCGACGTGCGGCAGCGCCGCGATCCGCGCGTGCAGCTCGTCGGTGAACGTGACGTGCGTGGTCCCCGGGTTGTCGTAGACCACCAGCGGGACCGACAGCGCCGCGGTGACGTCCGCGTAGAGCCCGAACACCTCTTCGTCCGTCAGCGCCTGGTACGACACCGGGGCGAGCAGCACGCCCGCCGCCCCGGCCCGCTGCGCGTCCTCGGCCAGCGCCAGCACCTCGCGGGTGCGCAGCGCGCCGATGCCGACGAGCACCGGGACGTCCCCGGCGTGCTGCACGGTCAACCGCGCGACCCGGGCGCGCTCCGCCCGGTCCAGGTACGGGTAGCTGCCGGTGGAGCCGAGCGCGGTGATCGAGTCGACCGGGGCGGTGGCGAGCCGTTCGACGAGCCCCGCGAACGCGGCCTCGTCGACGCCCCGGTCGGTGACGGGGGTCAGCGGGAACGCGCTGAGTCCGGTGAACATGCGTCCTCTTCGGAGGTCAGGCCGGCAGCGCGGCGTCGAGCGCGCCGCGCAGGTCGGCGATGAGGTCGTCGGCGTCTTCCAAGCCGACCGCGAGCCGCAGGTGGCCGTAGCGCCGGAACTGCTCGGGGTAGTGCTCGTCGCCGCCGCGCGCCCCGGCCGCGACGTGCACGATCAGCGTCTCGTCGTGCCCCAGCGACACCGCCGAGGTGATCACCCGCAGCGCCCCGACGAACCGGTTCTGCACCGCCGGGTCCCCGTCCAGCGCGAACGCCAGCACCGCCCCGGCGCCCCGGCCCCCGAACTGCCGGGTCGCGAGCTCGTGCTGCGGGTGCCCGGGCAGCCCGGGGTAGGCGACGAACGCGATCCGCGGCTCGGCGTCGAGGAATTCGGCGATGCGCTGCGCGTTCGCCAGGTGCTGGCGCAGCCGCAGCGGCAACGTCACCGAACCCCGCATGATCAGCCAGGCGTTGAACGGGGCGAGCACGCCGCCGACGTCGACGCCCGCGTCCGCCCGGATCTGCGCGACGAGCGCGCGGGAGCCGATGACCGCGCCGCCCATGGCGTCGCCGTGCCCGTTGATGAACTTCGTCAGCGAGTGCACCACCAGGTCGGCCCCGTCTTCGAGCGGCCGGTACAGCGGCGGCGGGGTGAACGTGCCGTCCACGCTCAGCAGCGCCCCCGACGCGTGCGCGATCTCGGCGACCGCGGCGATGTCGGTGACCGCGGTCGTCGGGTTGGCGATGGTCTCCACGTGCACCAGCCGCGTCGTGGGGCGCACCGCCGCGCGCACCGCGTCCAGGTCGGTGCTGTCGACGAACGTGGCCTCAATGCCGTAGCGGCGCGGCAGCAGCTCCGCGAACAACCGCCACACCGCCTCGTAGGTCACCGCCGAGACGACCACGTGGTCGCCCGCGCGCAGGTGCGTGAAGAACACGGCGTGCAGCGCGGCGACCCCGCTGGCGAACACCAGCGCCGACTCGCCACCGTCCAGCGCGGCGAGCTTGGTCTCCAGCGCGTGCTGGTTGACGTTGCCGTTGCGGGCGTAGATGCGGACGTCCGGGTCCGACCAGGACAGGAC
>NZ_JBEYUS010000091.1:0-19897 GCF_040643635.1 Saccharopolyspora sp. NPDC047091 | reverse complement strand
GGCGCTGCGTGCGGCCAGGGCGGCGTCCTCGGCGCGCTGGTCCCGCCAGCGCTGAGCGACGTGGTCGAGCTGGTGGGGTTGTTCGGCCCGCAGAGCAGGACGGGCCGAACGGCGGACCAGCGGCCCGGGCAGCGCCCGGGCCGAACCCGATCAGAGCTTGACGGTCGGGTTGTGCAGGTCGAACCAGGTGGAGACGTCCAGCGCGCGCTCGAACGCGTTCCGGGTGGGGGTGTCCACTTCGGACGGATCGAGGTTCGCGGCCTCGCGGATCCAGTCGGCGTTGAGCAGTTCCAGCGCCCGGTCCCCGTTGGCGATGAGGTCCTTGACCTGCTTCTGCAGCTCGGCGGCGTAGCGCGGGTCCTGCGTCGACGGGTACGGGCTCTTCACCCGCTCCACGACGGACTTCGGCAGCACGTCGGCGGAGGCGCCGCGCAGCAGGCTCTTCTCCCGGCCGTCGAAGGTCTTCAGCGACCAGGGCGCGTTGAACACGTACTCGACGAGCCGGTGGTCGCAGAACGGGACGCGGACCTCGAGGCCCACGGCCATCGACATCCGGTCCTTGCGGTCCAGCAGCATCCGCACGAAGCGGGTCAGGTGCAGGTAGCTGATCTCCCGCATCTTCGCCTCGAACGGGCTGTCCGAGTCGAGCGTGGGCATGCCCGCGATGGCCGCCTCGTACTCCGAGCTGATGTAGCCGGGGATGTCGAGGGTGTCGGCGACCGACTTGTCCAGCACGCGGGGGCCTTCGGCCTGCTGGGTGTTGAACGCGGCGAGCCACGGGAAGGTGCGCGCCTGCTGCACCTTCGGGTCGTGGAACCACTTGTAGCCGCCGAAGACCTCATCGGCGGACTCGCCGGACAGCGCCACGGTCGAGTGGCCGCGGATGGCCTTGAACAGCAGGTACAGCGAGTTGTCCATGTCGCCGAGGCCCATCGGGAAGTCCCGGGACTGCACGGCGGCGCGGCGCACCTCGGGGTCGGCGAGGGCCTGCGGGTCGAGGACGATGTCCTGGTGCTGCGAGCCGACGTGCTTGTGCACGTCCTGCACGAACGGTCCGTCGGGGGTCGCGCGCATCTCGTCGGGCTTGAAGTTCTCGGTCTGCCCGACGAAGTCCACGGCGAAGCTGCGGACCTTCTCGCCCTGCTCGGCGAGCTGCTGGGCGGACAGCGCGGTCAGCGCGCTGGAGTCGAGGCCACCGGAGAGCAGCAGGCAGCGCGGCACGTCGGCGACGAGCTGGCGGCGCACGATGTCGTCGAGCAGTTCGCGGACGTGCGCGACGCTGGCCGCCTGGTCGTCGGTGTGCTCGACGGCGTCGAGGCTCCAGTAGGTGTGCTCGCGCAGGCCGTTGCGGTCGAAGGTGACGATGGTGCCGGGCACGACTTCGCGCATGCCCTGCCAGATGGCCCGGCCGGGGGACTTGGTGACGGAGAACAGCTCGCGCAGCCCGTCGGCGTCGACGACCTTCTCCACCTCGGGGTTGGCCACGATCGCCTTCGGCTCGGAGCCGAACAGCAGGCCGTTCTCGGTCTGCTGGTAGTACAGCGGCTTGATGCCCATCCGGTCGCGGATCAGCAGCAGCTGCTCGGTGCGGGTGTCCCAGACGGCGAAGGCGTACATGCCGTTGAGCTTCTCGGCGACGTCGGCGCCCCACTCGAGGTAGCCGTGCAGCACGACCTCGGTGTCGGAGTCGGTGTCGAAGCGGTGGCCGCGGCGGCGGAGTTCGTCGCGCAGCTCGGTGAAGTTGTAGGCCTCACCGCTGTAGACGAGCCCGACCTTGCCGTCGGGGGTGTCGACCTCCATCGGCTGGGCGCCGCCGGGCAGGTCGATGATGGCGAGCCGCCGGTGGCCGAGCGCCGCGTGCGGCTGGACCCAGGTGCCCGCTCCGTCCGGCCCGCGACAGGCCATCGTGTCGCACATCGCGTCGATGACCGGCTGTTCCCGGGTGAGGTCTCGGCGGAAATCGATCCAGCCGGAGATGCCGCACATGGCGTAGCTCCCTTCGCGGAGGTTCTTACTTAGTCAAGGTAACTACTTTGTTGCATCGACGAAACCAATCCGCGGTGTCGAACTCAGCGAGTGACAACGCCCAGAGCTGCCAAAACGGGCGAAAAACCACGCCTCTCGGTGGCATACCCGCGCATCGCGGCAGGTAACGCGGTCGTAACGTGCTCGAATTCCGCGGCGAGTGAGACAGGCCACTGGCTCACTCGTGCGGGCTAGCGGAGCGGGGCGCGTAAGCAGCGCGTCAAGACCGCGGGTCACCACGTCAAACCGCCGTCAGCAGCCCTGTCCGCGCCCCGCGCGACGACGTTGAGTGGGGGCGACGGCGCCACCGGGGCGCCCCGCATCGAAGGAGGCGCGCGGAGATGGCGGACCTCGCTTACGCGGTCGTGCTGATCGGTGGGTTCCTCGTGCTCGCGCTGAGCCTGCGCGGTCTGGAGCGGTTGTGATCGCCCTCGTCGCCAACGCCGCGGGCGGCGTGCTCGCGCTGCTGCTCGTCGCCTTCCTGTTCGTCGCCCTGATCAGGCCGGAGAAGTTCTGATGTCCTCCTTCGCGGTCGGCCTCACCCAGGTCGGCCTCCTCGTCCTCGCCCTGGCGGTCTGCCACCGGCCGCTCGGCGACCACATGGCGCGCGCCTACACCGACGACGGTCACTGGCGGGTGGAGCGCGGGCTCTACCGGGTGCTGCGCGTCGACGGCGACACCGGGCAGCGCTGGACGACCTACGCGGCCTCGGTGCTCGCGTTCTCGTTCGCCTCCGTCGTGCTGCTGTACCTGCTGCAGCGGTTGCAGGGCTTCCTGCCGCTGGACTTCGGCCGCGGCGCCGTCGAACCGGCCACCGCGTTCAACACCGCGGTCAGCTTCGCGACCAACACCAACTGGCAGTCCTACGTGCCGGAGCAGGTGCTCGGGCACACCGTGCAGCTCGCCGGGCTCACCGTGCAGAACTTCTTGTCCGCCGCGGTCGGCATGGCCGTCGCCGTCGCGCTGGTGCGCGGGTTCACCCGCTCCGGCACCGACCGGATCGGGAACTTCTGGGTGGACCTCACCCGCGGTGTGGTGCGCGTCCTGCTGCCCATCGCGGCCCTGGCCGCGGTGCTGCTGGTGGGGCTCGGCGCGGTGATGAGCTTCGCGCCCGGGCTGCACGTCGTCGGCCTCGACGGCCAGCAGCACACCGTCGCCACCGCGCCGATCGCGAGCCAGGAGGCCATCAAGGACCTCGGCACCAACGGCGGCGGCGTGCTCAACGCGAACTCCGCCCACCCGTTCGCGAACCCGAACGGGGTCAGCAACCTGCTGCAGATCTTCCTGCTCCTGCTGATCCCGGTGAGCCTGACCCGCACCTTCGGCACCATGGTCGGTGACCGCAGGCAGGGCCGCGTGCTGCTGTCGGTGATGGCCGGGCTGTTCACCGCGCTGCTGGCCGTCGTGTGGTGGGCAGAGGCGCACCCGAACGGTCCGGCGGCGCTCGCCGCGGGCGGCGCGCTGGAGGGCAAGGAAGCGCGCTTCGGCACCTACCTGTCCGGGCTGTTCGCCGTCGCCACCACCGGCACCTCCACCGGCGCGGTGAACTCGATGCACGACAGCTTCAGCGGGCTCGGCGGCGGGGCGGTGCTGCTGAACATGCTGCTCGGCGAGGTCGCGCCCGGCGGGGTCGGTTCCGGGCTGTACGGCATCCTCGTGCTGTCGGTGCTCGCCGTGTTCCTGGCCGGGCTGATGGTGGGGCGCACCCCCGAATACCTGGGCAAGAAGCTCGGCCGCCGGGAGATCACCGCCGCCGCGCTGTCGATCCTGGTGATGCCCGCGCTGGTGCTGGTGGGCACCGGTGCCGCCATCGTGCTGCCCGCGACGTCCGAGGCGATGGCGAACTCGGGGGCGCACGGGCTCAGCGAAGTGCTCTACGCGTACGCGTCCGCCGCCAACAACAACGGCAGCGCGTTCGGCGGGCTCACCGCCACCTCCGGCTTCTTCCAGACCACCCTGGCGCTGGCCATGCTGTTCGGCAGGCTGCTGCCGATCATGGCGGTGCTGATGCTCGCCGGGGCGCTCGCCCGCCAGCGGCGCATCCCGGCCGGTGCGGGCACGCTGCCCACCACCGGACCGCTGTTCGCAGGCCTGCTCGCAGGCACCGTCGTCCTCGTCGCCGCGCTGACCTTCCTGCCCGCGCTGGCGCTCGGCCCGATCGCGGAGGCCCTGGCATGACCGCCGTCCTGACCGAATCCCCGGAGTCCGCCGGGGACCGGCAACCCCCGCAGCGCGGGCGCGCCGTCGCCGCCGGGTCGTTCCGGCCGCGGCAGCTGCTCGCCGCCCTGCCGCAGGCCCTGCGCAAGCTGCACCCGAAGCACCAGCTGGCGAACCCCGTCATGCTCGTCGTGTGGGCCGGCTCGGTGCTCAGCACCGCGCTCGCCGTCGTCGAGCCCAGCGCCTTCGGCATCGCCGTCGCCGCCTGGCTGTGGTTCACCGTGCTGTTCGCGAACCTCGCCGAAGCGGTCGCCGAAGGACGCGGCCGCGCGCAGGCGGAATCGTTGCGGCGCACCAAGTCCGAGGCCGTCGCCCGCCGGCTCGGCGAGCACGGCGAGGAGCGGGTCGCGGGCACCGGCCTGCGCATCGGCGACCGCGTCGTCGTCGAAGCGGGCGAGGTGATCCCCGGCGACGGCGACGTCGTCGAAGGCATCGCCACCGTCGACGAATCCGCCATCACCGGCGAATCCGCCCCGGTCATCCGGGAATCCGGCGGCGACCGGTCCGCGGTGACCGCCGGGACCACGGTGCTCTCCGACCGGATCGTCGTGCGGATCACCACCGCGCCCGGCGAGACCTTCGTGGACCGGATGATCGCGCTCGTCGAAGGCGCGCAGCGGCAGAAGACGCCGAACGAGATCGCGCTGACGATCCTGCTGTCCACGCTCACCATCATCTTCCTGCTCGCGGTGACCGCGTTGCAGCCGCTGGCCGGCTACTCCGGCGGGCTGCTGCCGGTGGTGACGCTGACCGCGCTGCTGGTGTGCCTGATCCCCACCACGATCGGGGCGCTGCTGTCGGCGATCGGCATCGCCGGCATGGACCGGCTGGTGCAGCGCAACGTGCTCGCCAAGTCCGGGCGCGCCGTGGAGGCCGCCGGGGACGTGGACACGCTGCTGCTGGACAAGACCGGCACCATCACCTTCGGGAACCGGCGCGCCACCGCGCTCGTCCCGGTCGGGGGAGCAGCGGACGCCGACCTGGCCGAGGTGGCGGTGCTGTCCAGCCTCGCCGACCCGACCCCCGAAGGCGTCAGCATCGTCGAGTTCTGCCGCGAGCAGCACGAGGTCCCCGACCGGCCGGACGGCGGCGAACCGGTGGAGTTCACCGCGCAGACCCGGATGAGCGGCCTCGACCTGCCCGGCCGCCGCATCCGCAAGGGCGCGATCAGCGCGGTCCGCGAGTGGGTGCGCGCGGGCGGCGGCACCGTCGAGTCCGAAGTGGACACCATCGCGGACGGCATCGCCCGGGACGGCGGCACCCCGCTCGCCGTCGCCGAGGAGCGGGACGGCGCGTTCCGCGTCGTCGGGGTGGTGCGGCTCTCCGACGTGGTCAAGCCCGGCATGGCCGAGCGCTTCGCCGAACTCCGCGCGATGGGCATCCGCACCGTCATGGTCACCGGCGACAACGCGCTCACCGCCGCCGCGATCGCCCGCGAAGCAGGCGTCGACGACCACCTCGCCGAGGCCAGGCCCGAGGACAAGATGGAGCTGATCCGCCGCGAGCAGGACGGCGGCAGGCTCGTCGCGATGACCGGGGACGGCACCAACGACGCGCCCGCGCTCGCGCAGGCCGACGTCGGCGTCGCCATGAACACCGGCACGGCCGCCGCGAAGGAGGCCGGGAACATGGTGGACCTGGACTCCGACCCGACCAAGCTCATCGAGATCGTCGAGATCGGCAAGCAGCTGCTCATCACTCGTGGCGCGCTGACCACCTTCAGCATCGCCAACGACCTGGCGAAGTACTTCGCGATCCTGCCCGCCCTGTTCGTCGCGATCTACCCGCAGCTGGGCCGGTTGAACGTGATGCAGCTGGCCACGCCGTCCTCGGCGATCCTGTCCGCGGTGATCTTCAACGCGCTGATCATCGTGGCGCTGATCCCGCTGGCGCTGCGCGGCGTGCGGTACCGGCCGTCGAGCGCGGCGGCGCTGCTGCGGCGGAACCTGCTGCTGTTCGGCGTCGGCGGGGTGCTCAGCCCGTTCCTCGGGATCTGGCTCATCGACCTGGTCGTGCGCCTCATCCCCGGCCTGGGTTGAGCGGAAGAGTTCTGAGGAGAGGACACGATGTTCACGACGTTGTTGCGGCAGTCCGGGACCGCGGTGCGCGCGCTGCTGGTGTTCACGGTGCTGCTGGGCGTGTGCTACCCGCTGGCGGTGTGGGGCGCGGGCCACCTGCCGGGGCTGAGCGACCACGCCGAAGGATCGCCGCAGGTGGTGGACGGGCGCGTCATCGGATCCGAGCTGATCGGCATCGACCCGGTGCCCGCGGACCCGGCGCACGACCCGTACTTCCACACCCGCCCGTCGGTGTCGGCGGACGGACCGCTCGGGCCCGGTGATCCGTCGACGTCCGGCGGCTCGAACCTGGCCGCGGACAACCCGGAGCTGCTGGCGGCCGTGCAGCAGCGCCGCACCGACATCGCCGCCCGCGAAGCGGTCGCCCCGCAGCTGGTCCCGGCGGACGCGGTGACGGCCTCGGCCAGCGGCGTCGACGCGGGCATCAGCCCCGCCTACGCCGCGCTGCAGGCCCCGCGCGTCGCCCGCGAGACGGGACTGCCGGTCGAGGAGGTGCACCGGCTCATCGCCGCCGCCACTTCGGGCGGCGTGTTCGCCGAGCGCACGGTCGCGGTCCCGGCGCTCAACGCGGCCGTCGCCGAGCACCGCGGATGACCCGCGGCAGGTGCACCGCGCGGCGGACCGGCAGGATCGGTGCCGACGGCCACCGTCGGCGGGGAGGCGCGGGATGAAGCGGGGCGAGCTGCGGATCTACCTCGGCGCCGCGCCGGGCGTGGGCAAGACCTACGCGATGCTCGGCGAGGCGCGGCGGCGGCTCGAACGCGGTACCGACATCGTCGTCGGCCTGGTGGAGACGCACGGCCGCGCCGAGACCGAACGCCTGCTGGACGGGCTGGAACAGGTGCCGCGCCGCCACGAGCGGCACCGCGGCGTCCTGGTCGCCGAACTCGACCTGGACGCCGTGCTGGCCCGCCGCCCGCAGGTCGCCGTCGTCGACGAGCTCGCGCACACCAACGCCCCCGGCTCGCGCAACGAGAAGCGCTGGCAGGACGTCGAGGAACTCCTCGAAGCGGGGATCACCGTGCTGTCCACGGTGAACGTGCAACACCTGGAGAGCCTCAACGACGTGGTCGAGACGATCACCGGGGTCCGCCAGCAGGAGACCGTCCCCGACGAGGTGGTGCGGCGCGCCGAGCAGATCGAACTCGCCGACATCACCCCGCAGGCGCTGCGCCGCCGCCTCGCCCACGGCAACGTCTACGCCGCCGACAAGGTGGACGCCGCGCTGGGCAACTACTTCCGCACCGGCAACCTCACCGCGCTGCGCGAACTGGCGCTGCTGTGGCTGGCCGACCAGGTGGACGTGGCGCTGCGCCGCTACCGGGCGGAACGGCAGATCACCGACACGTGGGAGACGCGGGAGCGGGTCGTCGCCGCCATCACCGGCGGCTCGGAGAGCGAGACGCTGATCCGCCGCGCCCGCCGCATCGCGGCCCGCGCCGGCGCCGAGCTGCAGGTGGTGCACGTGCTGCGCGGCGACGGCCTGGCCGGGGCGTCCCCCGCGAACCTGGCCCGGGCGCGGCGGGTCGCCGACGACGTGGGCGCCAGCTTCCACAGCGTCGTCGGTGACGACGTGCCGGAGGCGCTGCTGGAGTTCGCCCGCGGCGTCGACGCCACCCAGCTGGTGATCGGCACCTCGCGGCGCTCGCGGTGGGCGCGGCTGACCGCCGAGGGCATCGGCTCCACGGTGGTGCAGCGTTCCGGCACGATCGACGTGCACATGGTCACGCACGGCATGGCGGGCGCGCGCCCGTTCCGCCGCGCCGCGAAGAACCCGCTGTCCCGCACCCGCCGCGGCTGGGGCTGGGTGCTGGCGTGCACGCTGCCGCCGTTGGTGACGCTGGTCAGCGCGCTGCTCGGCGACTTCGAGCTGTCCACCGACGTGGTCGGCTACTTCCTGGCGACGGTGGTGGTGGCGCTGGTCGGCGGGGTGGCGCCGTCGGTGGCGGCGGCGCTGCTGGCGGGCGGGCTGCTGAACTTCTTCTTCACCGAGCCGCGGCACTCGCTGGCCGTCAGCTCCCCGGAGACGCTGGTGACGGTGCTCGGCATGGTCGGCGTCGGGGTGATGGTGGCGGTGGTGGTGGACCGGGCGGCGCGGCTGGCGGAGCGGGCGGCGCGGGCGCGCACCGAGGCGGCGCTGCTCGCGTCCTACGCGCGCACGGTGCTGGCGCACCCCGATCCGCTGCCGCGGCTGCTGGAGAAGCTGGTGGAGAACTTCGGGCTGTCCTCGGCGGCGCTGCTGGAGCGCGGGCCGGACGGCTGGCGCATCGCGGCGTCCCTCGGCACCACGCCCTGCGCCCGGCCCGACCAGTCCGATGTGGACATCGAGGTGACCGCGGACGTGCACCTGGCGCTGCGCCGCCCCGACGGCCGGGCGCTGCCCGCCGACGACCGCACCGTGCTGGAAGCCGCAGCGGGCCAGGCGCTGGTCGCGCTGCGCCAGCAGCGGATGGCCGCCGACGCCGCCGAAGCCCAGCGCGAAGCGGACGCGAACCGGCTGCGCACCGCGCTGCTGTCCGCCGTCGGCCACGACCTGCGCACCCCGCTCGCGTCCATCAAGGCCTCGGTGAGCAGCCTGCGGCTGCCCGGCGTGCAGCTGTCCGAGCAGGACGTCGCCGACTTGCTCGCCGGGGTGGAGGAGTCCACCGACCGGCTCGCGGACCTGGTGGACAACCTGCTGGACTCGTCCCGGCTGGCGACCGGCGCGATCGTGCCGCAGCTGCGCCCCGTCGGCTACGACCAGGCCGTCGCGGGCGCCCTGGTGGGGTTGGACGGCCGCGAACGGGTCGCGGTGGACACCGACGAGTCGCTGCCCGCCGTGCTCGCCGACGTCGGACTGCTGGAACGGGTGATCGCGAACGTGGTGCAGAACGCGCTGAAGTACGGCGGAGACCGGGTCGGCGTGCGCGCCAGCGAACACGCCAGGTGGGTGGAGCTGCGCATCGTCGACCACGGCCCCGGCCTGCCGGAGGGCACCGCGGACACCGTGTTCGCCCCGTTCGAGCGACTCGGCGGGCACGCCGACACCGGCCCGCCCGGGGTCGGTCTCGGGCTGAGCGTCGCGCAGGGTTTCATGCAGGCCATGCACGGCACGATCCGCGCCGAGGACACCCCCGGCGGCGGGCTGACGATGGTGCTGGCGCTGCCGGTGGCGACGGAGGGGCGATGACGAAGGTCCTGGTGGTGGACGACGAGCCGCAGCTGCTGCGCGCGCTGCGGATCAACCTCACCGCGCACGGCTACGAGGTGGTGGTCGCGCCGGACGGCATGACGGCGCTGCGGATCGCGGCCGAAGCGCGGCCGGACGCGGTCGTGCTGGACCTCGGCCTGCCCGACCTGGACGGGGTGGAGGTGATCGCCGGGCTGCGCGGCTGGACCACGCTGCCGATCATCGTGCTGTCCGCGCGCACCGAATCCACCGACAAGGTGCACGCCCTCGACGCGGGCGCCGACGACTACGTGACGAAACCGTTCGGCATGGACGAACTCCTCGCCCGGCTGCGCGCCGCGGTGCGCCGCTCCCGGTCCGCCGTCGCCGAGGACGAACCGGTGGTGCGCACCGAGTCGTTCGAAGTGGACCTGTCGGCGAAGAAGGTGCTGCGCGCCGGCGCCGAAGTGCACCTGACGCCCACCGAGTGGGGAATGCTGGAAGTGCTGGTGCGCAACCGCGGCAAGCTCGTCGCGCAGCGGCGGCTGCTGCAGGAGGTGTGGGGCCCGGCCTACGCGGACGAGTTCCACTACCTGCGGGTGTACATCGCGCAGCTGCGCCGCAAGCTGGAGGACGACCCGAGCCGCCCCCGCCACCTCATCACCGAAGCGGGCATGGGTTACCGGTTCGAAGGCTGAACTTCCCGCTGCTCCACGGGCTGAACTTCCCGCTGCTCCGCAGGCTGGAGCTCCCGCCGGGCCTCGCGCTGCTCCGAAAGCCGGGCCTCCCGCCGGTCGAGGTCCTCCGCCGCGAGCACCGCGGCCTCGTCCAGCGCCCGCCGGAACACCGCGATCTCGCTGCCGCGCAACCGGAAGTAGCCCTGGAACTCCGGGCCGAAGATCTCGACGTCGCCGGAGGAGACTCCGACGTTGCAGACGGCCAGCTCCTCGTCGTCGTCGCTGCACCGGCACAGCCACTCCCGCTGCGGACTCTCGGAGCCGAACCGCGCGATCTTCTCGTCCATCACTGCCTCCTGGGGGTTGTGGATCACGCTTCCAAGAATCGGGGCGTTGCGATTCTTGCCGCAAGTACACGATCAAGTGATGGTCGCCGGGTGTGCTCGCCGCTAGCGTTTCGTTGTCATCCTCGGAAAAGCGGGAGGTATTCGGTGGCAAGGCGTGCGATGACGTCGGTGCGCTCGCGTCGATTGGCTTACGTGCTGCGCAAGCAACGCATCGCGGCCGGGTTGTCGGCGGCGGAGTTGGCGAGGTCGGTCGGGATGTCCGGCAGCAAGATCAGCAGGTTCGAGAACTGCGAGAGCGGCATCTACCTGGACGACCTGGAGAAGCTGATCGACTTCTACGGCATGTCCAAGAAGCGCCGCGTGGAACTGCTGGACATCGCCCGGCACGCGGAGGAGCGGGGGTGGTTGCGGATGAACCATCCCAGCGTCTCGGAGGACTGGCGGACCTGGGCTGATTTCGAGAGCGAAGCGAGTGCTCTGCTCAATTACGAACCACTGGTCATCCCAGGGTTGTTGCAGACGCCCGAGTACGCCAAACATGTCATCGCGGCGACGGGCGGCGGGCTTAACTCCGGACATGAGGACTTGCTGGTGGCCAGCCGTCGAGCAAGGCAGGCGGTTCTCGACCGGGCGACACCGCTAGAGATGCATGCGGTGATCGAGGAATCGGTGTTGCAGAGGCGGGGCCTGCCTGACGGTGTCATGGCTCAGCAGGCCCGTCACTTGACGGAGGTCGCGACCAAGACCAACGTGCAGGTACAGATCATGCCGCAGGCAGCCGGTCTCCACGAAGGGGTCAGTGGCTCATTCGCGATTCTGAAGTACGACGACGAACCGAGCTTGATCCTGCTGGAGCACAAGTTGACGAGTCTCTTCCTCGACGAGGATGACCACATCCAAGCCTATTCGGAGGTCTGGCGTGATCTCGTTTCCAAGGCGTGGACGGTGGAGGAGTCCGTCGACTACGTGCGGGCGATGGCGTGAAGACGCGTTCGACTGCAATCATGTCGTCATGATCGAACTTTCGTTCCAAGCGACCTGGCGCAAGTCCAGCTACAGCAACAGCACTGCCAACTGCGTCGAGGTCGCGCTGGGCGGCTCGATCGTCGGCGTCCGCGATTCGAAGGACCCGGGCGGTCCCGAGCTGGCGGTGTCCCGCGGACGCTGGGTCGACTTCCTCGCTGCGGTGGGGGATTCGCGCTCTCGGTGATGGTGCTTCCGGGCGGGATTCCGGGTGGTTCGCTGCTCCGGCGGTGGGACGGCGCTGGGCAAGGGGGCGATGCGCTGCCACGCTCGTTCCATGGGCAGTCCTGGAACGGCCGGTGGGTGGCGCAAGTCAGCGCGCAGCGCGGACACCGCCAACTGCGTCGAGGTGGGCTGGCGGAAGTCCAGCCGGAGTGCCAGCACGGCGAACTGCGTCGAGGTGGCCGCCGACGGCCCGGTGGTGGCGGTCCGCGATTCGAAGTCCCCCGGCACCGGTCTCCTCGTGTTCCCCGCCCGCCACTGGGCCCGCTTCCTCGCTGCCCTCCGCCGCTGACGCCCGAGCGCGTCCCCGCCCCAGGTGAATGGCCCATTGGCCCAATCAGGCTAGGCGAACGGGCCATTCACCTCGCTGGATTCGCGGGTTCCGCGAGGTTGATCGAATCGGGTACGCGGTCGTCGGCGCGCTGTTAGCGTTCCGAGCCGTTGCCCGCTGATCCACAGCGGGCCGCGGAGCGCGGAAGGAAGTGCGGGATGAGCCTGCGGCTCCAGTGCTGGGGGGTGCTGGATGCGTGAAGTGGTGCGGCTGTCCGGAGATCTGGGCCTGCCACCTCCAGAACCGGACCGGTCCTGGCCGCCAGAGCCGGAATCGGCGCGGACGCCGGAACCGGTGTGGCCGGATTCGGGAGCGGACGCGGAACCGGTGCGCTCGCCGGTGCCGGAACGATCGGAGCCGACGCGAACCGCGGGACCGGCGGGAACTCGGGGCCCGGCGGGAACTCCAGGACCGGCCGGAACTCCGGAACCGGTGAGAACTCCGGAGCCGACGCGAACCGCGGAACCGGTGGGAACTCCGGAGCCGGCCGGAACTCCGGAACCGGCGGGCGCCCCGGAACCGCCCCGAGCGGCCCTGCCGGACCCGGAGCCGAGCGCGGATCCGGCGCCGCATCCCGAGCGATCGGCACCGCCCGAGCCGGACCCGGTGCTGGTGCTCGCGGCCCGCCGCTGGCAGGACGCGGGGACTCCGCCGGATCCGACGCTACTGCTGGCGACCTTGGGCCGGTCGACCCTGCACCTGCCCGCGGAGGCGTCGACGCTGCTGCTCGGCGGCCGCGAGTGGCTGCCGGTGTTCTCGACGCGGCAGCGCGCCGCGGACTACGCGGGAGCGGCGGGCCTGGTGGACGCGGACGGCACCGTGGACGTGGTGGCGCTGCCTGCGAAACGGATCTTCGAGCACTACCTGCCACCGGACGTCGGCGTCGTCGTCGACTCCGGCGAGGAGCACCGGCTGGTGCTGGCGGCTGAGGAGGTGCGCGATGTCTGACGACGGGTTCGGCCTCGACGCGGCCGCACTGGAAGCGGTGATCGCGGGACACGAGCAGACGGTGCGGGCGTTGTCCGACCTGATCCCCGGCGGCTCGTACGTCGCCGACGCGGGTTCGGCCGCCGGACTCCAGTCGATGGCGCTCACCGCCGGTGATCTCGGCGAGCACGACCGGGTGCAGGGTGCGCTCGCCAAGTTCTGCCTCAGCTGGGAGCACGGCCTGGGCAGCCTGCTGCGCACCGGTCAGGAGCTGGCCGACCAGCTCACCGACGTCCTGAAGGAGTACCGCGGCCAGGACGACGAGATCTCGGGGCTGTTCAAGGAGATCCTCATGACCGTCGTCTCGCCGGACCAGCAGAAGGTCGCCGGTGCCCGCGACATGAGCTGGAGCGAACTGGGAGAGGCCGCCAGGCCCGATTACGGCGGCTGGGGCGAGGAGTTCGGCGAAGTCGGCGAGTCGCTCGGCCAAGCCGGTGACGACCTGTGGACGGCTGGACAGGCCGGCGCCGAAGTCATGAACCCGGCCCTGCACCAGAGGAATGATCGCTGATGGCGGCGGAACTCGGCGACACCGACGACCCCACCGAACTCGTGCCCGGCGACGTCGCGGGCACCAAGGACAAGGCGGACACGTTCCGCCGCATCGCCGACGGCCTCGCCGCGGTGCAGCGCATCGACTCCGAGCACGCCTGGAGCGGACCGGCCGCCGAGGCATACCGGAAGACCGTCCGCGACGAGCAGCAGCGGTGGGACGTGGCGGCCGCGGCGTTCGGGAAGGCGGCGACGGCGCTCGTGGAGCACGCGGAGTACCTGCGCACCGCGCAGGAGGCGGCGGCCCGCGCGATCGAGCTCTACCGCCAGGGCGAGCAGGAGACCGCCCGCGCCGAGAAGGCCCACGCGGCGCAGGTGGAAGCGGCCGGACCCGCCGACCAGGTCGCGCCGTTCCAGGACCCCGGCGCGGCGAAGACCGCCGAAGCGCGAATCCTGCTGAACGTCGCCAGGGGCAAGTTCGGCACGTCCGGCGTCGCCACCGCCGACGCCCTCAAAGCCGCAGCTGAGAACGCTCCCGACTCGTCCTTCCTGGAACGGATGATGGATGCGTTCCGCGGCAGCGGCGGTGCCCTGTTCGAAGCGGGCAAGAGCTACGCGGGCGGGGGACTCGGCGCGCTGGGCGAGATGGCGATGGGCGGACTCGGCCTGGCCGCGAAACCCATGCACCTGATCACCGACCCGGCCGCGACGATCTCCGCCGGATTCGCCGCTGGAGCAGGTGTCGTGCACATGATCACCACGAAGGAGGGCTGGGGCCAGACCATCGGCACCCTCGACGAGTGGAAGAAGGACCCGGCGGCGGCCCTGGGCAAGGCCGGCGCCAACATCGCCGCCACCGTCGCGGGCGGCGGTGCGGGCGCGGCCTCCAAAGCGGGCCTCGCCGCCCGCGTCGCCAAGGTCGCCAAGCACGCACCCGAGCCGGAACTCCCCAAGGCGCCGCCCCGCCCCACCCACGACGCCGAGGGCTACACCCTCCCCACCGAAGAAGAACTCCAGCGCGCCCGCGAGAAAGCCGCCCGCCCCGACCCCGAACCGGAACCGGAACCGGAACCGCCGCAACGCGAAACGCCGCCGGAACCAGGGCCGAGGCGCGGACACCCCGAAGACCTCCACGTGCTGGACCCGTTCAACCCGGACAAGGACCCGATCGACTTCGAGCCGGATCCGCCGAAGGCATCGGAACCACCGCCACTCTCGTTGCGGGCTGCGAGAGAGGACCTACAGCGCGCTGAGGCCGAGCTCAAACAGGCGAAACTACACGAAGCGTGGTATGAGCGGAACCAACCGGAAAGCTTGCCGGAACATCGAAAGTCGATGTCCGAACTGACCACGCGAATCGCTGAGTTGGAAGCAAGATTGGGACAATGACTGTGAGTGGACAAAGTGCACCGATTCAAGACGGGCCGTCGCAATCGTGCGAGATTCCCGTGTACGGCCCGTCACCGCAAGACCCGACCCGGTCGACACTCCAAACGGCCCAGGCGACGTGGTTCCCCACCACCGACGGCGAGGTGCTGGTCCGGATCGAGCTTCCTGCGGGCGACATAGCCAGTGCCGGGCACGACCTTTTTTACACACTGCTCGGGATGCGTTCGGACCTGCACGACCATGGATGGAAACTCTTGGTCAACGCTTCCCGTCGCAACGTGTGGGGCTCTACCCGCCAATTCCCGTGTCACGTCGACCAAGTCCGCGTCTACCCGGCGTTCGGATGTCCGGCCGAGCCGTATTCGCTGCACGCCCTGGCATTGCCCGACGACCTGAGTGAGATCGGTGGGGCTTCGGTGGACGAACAGCTTCTCTGGCGCAAGGAGTGGGCCGGGAAGGTGGCGCCGGGTGAGCTGAGCTGGACAGAGTACGACCGCGAGCGAAGAGCGTTGCGGGAGCGAGAGACGTGACCCGGTGCGGCTACTCCCGTTCGGCGGTCGGCTGCGGGGCTGTGCGTAGATGAGGGGCCCGTTCGGGTGGTGGCTGTGCGGTCGGTGTGAAGTTGGAGGAAGTCGGGACGGGGGCGGAACCGCCGCTGCTACGGTCTGCGTCGCACTGGTGATCAGCAGCCGCGACCAGGGGGTTCCCCGCGATGACCGCACCAGCACCGCCCCCGTACTGGGCGGGCCCAGCCAGACCGTCACCGTCACCCCGGACAACGTCCTGGCGGCTCGGCTGGTGATCGGAGAAGCGGCGCGGGACGCCAAAAGACCTGCTGGGGCGGATCATGATGGAACTTCGTGTGCTTCCCGCCGCGACGGACGACGTCGGTACTGCTGCCGCCCGAGTGTGGAACGCGAACTTGCTCGGTGATTCCGAGTCCCACTACGGGCGTTCGATGGAGTACGTACAGGGCGTCGAGAAGTTCGAAAAGGTCGCCAGGCAGTGCGGCATCGACGACGAGGAGACCGCTGCCTCCGTCAAGCAGTCGGGGGAGCACGCGTGACGAAGCATGTGACCAGGCGCGGACTGTGGGTCGCGGTTCTCACGGGCCTACTGCCGATCTTGGTCGGCGGGTGTGCGCTCAATGAAGCCGAACCCGCAGATCCGCAACAAGGACAGGCCGCACCCGCTCCCGAGACCGGTCCGGATTTGCCGGACCGCCCCCCGGGACCTGCCTGTCTCGGGCCTCGACAAGGCTCAGATCTGCGAGCTGATCCAGCCGGAACAGCTGGATCAACTCGGAGTCGGGGGAGGTGACCGGGCCCCGAAGAACGACGCGAACGACTTCCCCGGATGTTCGTGGCTGAGCGAACCAGGGACGCCGTCGAGCATCGGTGTCCTAGTGCTGATCGCGCCGATGAGTATCCAAGATCTGCAAGAGCGATCGATCGGAGAAGAACTCCAACGCGCCCGCGAGAAAGCCGCCCGCCCCGACCCCGAACCGGAACCGGAACCGCCGCCGGAGAAGGAACAACCCCGCCGCCCCGACCCGTGGGAAGCCGACGGCCACAGCGACCCGATCGACGCGTTCAACCCGGACCCGGACCGCTACGAACCAGAACCGGAACCCCGGGAGCGGGTGGAGGACAGGTCTGACGGCCGGAAGTGGCATCCGTTCACCGGGAGCGACCGAGAGCGCGTCTTGAAGGAGCACGAAGAGGCAAAGCAGGATGAGGCGAGGCTGGAAGCCATCGACTCCCCGATGCTGAACGACGTGCGCAGCGAGATCAGTCGGCTCGGCAAACTGCTCGAGGACAACGGCGAATACCGGTAGACGAGGCACTCGATGGAAGAAGGGGCAACAGTGCAGCACCAGCCCAACGAGCGCGGCGTGTACGTCATCGGCCCGTCCTCGAACGATCCGGAGCAGACCGAGGTCCAGCAGACCACGGTCAGCTGGTTCCGGACAGCCGACGGGGAAGTGCAGTTGACGTTGGCCGGTCCGACCGGTGGGGAACTCACCGCCACAGGACGTGACGTGTTCACGGCGCTGCTGGTGATTCGAGAGGCACTGCACGATCGTGGCTGGCGGGTGCTGGTGAACGCGGCGCGCAAGGAGGCGTGGGGCGGGACGCCCGAGCATCCCTGCGGACTCGCGCACGTCCGGATCTACCCGACCCTGACCGGCCCGCCCGCCAACGATCCGGTCGATGCGCTCGACATGCCGGACGACCCGTCCCTGGTCGGCAGCGGTTCGGTGATCGAACAGATGCTCTGGCGCGACGAATGGGCGGGCACCACCGAACCCGGGGCGTTGACCTGGACCGACTACGAACGTCGGCGCCAGGAGGCTCGGGCAGCCCGGTAGCGACACCTGCCTGACCGGCAGGCTGTCAGCGCGCAGCTGCGCTTCCGATCGACGCGTTCAACCCGGACCCGGACCGCTACGAACCAGAACCGGAACCCCGGGAAGTGGCGGAGAAGCCCGCCTACCGCCCGCGTTTCAACGTGGACGAGGAGCTGGGGAGAGCCCGCTCCAACTTCGACGACGCGGAGCGAACGCTCGCGGAGATGGAGCGCAACGGTTCGCGGGACCTCCCGGAACAGGTGTCGAAGGTCGCCGAACTGCGCCGCAGGCTGGATGAGCTGGAAGCGATGAAGAGGACGAGATGACCGCGGAAACCGGTGCTGAGATGAATGAGAGCGCGTCTTCGGTGCGCGAAGTGGACGTGTTCGGTCCGGTCGACGGTGATTCCTCTCGGCCGGACTTCCAACCTGCGGTGGCCACTTGGTCCCGCACCCCCGATGGTCAGGTCGGTCTTGAGCTGTCCGGTCCGTTCGGCGTGCGCTCCGCGGTGGAGCCGAACCTGTTCAAAGCCCTGATGATGGTGCGCGCGGAGTTGCAGGAGCTGAAGTGGCAGGTGGTCGTCAACGCCGCGCGCCGCGATGCCTGGGGACCGACCGAGGAACACCCCTGCGCAGTTGACCAGGTGCGGCTGTTCCCGGACCTGACGGGGCCGCCGACCGCGGAACCGGTCGATGCGCTCGGCCCGCCCACCGAATTGGGCGAGCGCGGCACGCTCGTGACCGAGCAGATCCTCTGGCGGGAGGAATGGAGCGGCCAGACGCAGCCGGGCAAGATGAACTGGACCGAGTTCGACCGCTCCATGCGCGAGATGAGCGCGACGCGGAAGCAGGAGGCCGCCGAGGACGCGGTCCCAGAACTCGCCCATTCCGAGCCCATTTTCCTCGTCGGCCCGTCACCGGAAGACCCGACGAAGCAGGCACTGCAGGAGGGCTTCGCGGAGTGGGGCCGCCGCGCGGAGGGTGGCGTTCACCTGCGGGTGCGCGCTCCCGGGGTCCAGTTCGACGACCACGGTGCCGATCTGCTCGCCGCGCTGCAGAACCTGCGGATGGAGTCCTGGCGGCGCCGGTGGGAAGTACTGGTCAACGGCTCGTTGCGCGGGGCGTGGCACGGCACGGAGCAGCACCCCTGCGGCATCGCGCACGTCCGGTTCTACCCCACGCTCACCGACCCGCCCCTTCCCGAACAGGTCGATGTGCTGGGGACGCCGCCCGGAGATCTGCGCAAGGCGCACTGGGCTTCGGTGAGCCAGCAGACCTGGTGGTACCACGACTGGGCGGGCACCACCCCGCCGGCGTGGTGCCAGGTCAAACGCAAGCCACGGACCGAGGGACAGCAGCCGAGTTGACGACGCCGCACGGCAACGGAAGAACCACGACTCCTCAGGAAGAACACGCGATGAATCCCACGTGCGGCTGGCCGTGGACCCGGCCCATACCCGCGCACGGTCCGACGCTCGCCGACCCCGAACGCCTGGAGTTCCAAGAGATCCCGCTGACGTGGTCTCCGGTCGATGCCGGTGTGCAGGTGGAGCTGGGTCTGCCCACCGGCCCGGTCCGCGCCGCTGGCGTGGACTTGTTCTCCGCGCTGATGCTGCTGCGCGTCGACATCGAAGACGACGGCTGGGGGTGGACGCTGCTCGTGGCCGCGGCCTGGAAACGGGCTTGGGGACCGACGGACCGGTACCCCTGTGACATCGGCGCGGTCAGGTTCTTCGCTGACGACGGAACACCTGAGACGGAGCCGGTTGACGCGCTCGCGCGTCTCGCAAGTTCGGACCTGTTCGAATACCGTCCTAGAGTCCAATGGACCGAGCGAATGCGGCGGGAAACCGGTGCGGACCACGTCCGCGTGAATTCGGGCCCGTACTGGCGGCACATCGACGCCTTGCGGGAAGGTCGCAAGGAGGCGGAGTTCGACCCGAACCGGCCCGAGGACTTCTTCGACGGCTTGGACAAGTGGTTGAAGAACGCTCCGCCGCACCAGCCCGCCTGCATCCCCACCGAGCGACAACGGCGCGAAGTCCTCCCGCACGCGGAGAAGATCTACATCCGCGGCCGCAAGCCACGAACCCCCGAGCCGGTCCAAGCGCTGGCCGAATGGGGACGCCGGGACGATGGCGGCGTGCACCTGCGCTTGACCGGACCGTTCGGGCAGCTCAGCGCGGAGGCCGAGAACGTGTTCGTGGCGCTCCTGCGCATCCGCTGGGACCTGTTCATCGAGGCCTGGGAAGTGCTGGTCAACGCCGCCCTCCGCGAAGCGTGGGGGAGCACTCCGCTGTTCCCCTGCGGCATCGCGCACGTCCGGCTCTACCCCAGCGTCCTCCGGGCCCCTGCAAACGACCAGATCGATGCGCTGGGAACCCCCGCCGACTTCGGTGACGAACGGGACTTCCGCGCTCCCCAACAGCAAAGCTGGCACTGGAGGTGGGCCGGACCGAAAGGTTTCGGGAACGGGGCGGACGTGGACGAGGGCACTGCGCCCGGACCGCTGACGGGCTAGGAGCTGTTTAGGAACCTGGGGCCCGCTGGTGGAACGCAGTGAGGTCTCCGGTAGATGGATCAACGACCAAGAAGATCGACATCTATCCGGA